>SLOG01000215.1 GCA_007132635.1 Limnochordia bacterium | reverse complement strand
TCTTTCTCGTTGACCGAATCCGTGATATCCTGCTCCAACGGACTGCTCCCTCCCCACTGGTTGATTCTCAACAACAGGCCGACAGCTGCCTAAGAAGGCGTTGATTTTCTCGGCTTTTCCACGGACGAGAGCATCACAGCACCTCGTTTGCCTGGCATTTAAGGTAAACGAGGTGCATCGGCACTTGTCAAAATCGGGAAAATCAACAGCCTCCTAATCCCTTCCTGTCTGGTCATCCTGCAAAAAGAGTTTTTCAAGGACGGTTAGAGCCTGCCGGTCAGTCAAATCCAAGAGCAGTGGACTAACAGAGACAAATCCTTGACTCACTGCATGATAGTCTTGGTCATCTTGGGAATCCACCACAACAGGCCGACCTGCAAGCCAGAAATAGTGTCTGCCTCTAGGATCCTGCCTCTTCTCAAACGCATCCTCGTAGACACGCATACTAAGCGACGTGGCGCGAATACCCTGCACTCTCTCCATGGGTAGCGCCGGCACGTTAATGTTAAGCAGCGTCCTCGGCGTCCATTGTATCCGGTTATCCAATAACACCTGGATCCCAAATGCTGCGGCCGTATCCATATACTCCCGAGACCCGCAGAGAGAAACTGCTGCTGCGGGAAACCCTTGAATAGCTCCTTCAAAGGCAGCGCTTACGGTACCCGAATAGCGCACGTCAGTACCCAAGTTCGCCCCCAGGTTGATTCCCGAAACAACAAGATCTGGCTCCAACTCGAGTTCCTGCAAAACCCACTTAACACAGTCTGCCGGCGTACCATTGACCATGTAACGGGCCTCGATTCCCTCCTGAACATCAAGCTTAGTTGCCCGCAACGGTCGGTATACAGTAATCGCGTGACCCTTGCCACTCTGCTCAACCTCCGGGGCGCAGATAACTACGCGACCGTGTTTCACCAATCCTAACGCCAATTCCCGAATACCTTCTGCATACACTCCGTCGTCATTTGTGACCAAAAACAAGCGCTGCGTCATAAATCACTATACCTTCCCTATCGATAACTAGCCCGGAAAATCCCGGGTGTCGCCATTAAGTCGTCCAGCACAGCCATACGTTTCGCTTTTTGCGGGATCTCTACCGAAAGCTCAAGTACAGCATCCCCGCCGCTACTGGTATCCATCTCAACATTATACACGTTAATGTCGTGTTTGGCCAATACCGCAAAGACCCTCGCCAGTTGACCCGGCGTATCCTGGGTCCGAATACCTATAAGCTCCTGTTTTCGCCCAAAAGCCCACTCTACCTTATTTAACACCACAAGCGTCACAACCACAAGGAGCGTGGCCACTAGCGAAGGGAAGTAGAACCCTGCGCCAACTGCTAGACCAATTCCAGCGACTGTCCACAGACTGGCTGCCGTGGTTAAGCCGCGTATATTTGCTCCTTCTCTCATTATCGTACCAGCACCCAGAAAACCGATGCCGCTCACCACCTGCGCCGCGATGCGGCCGGGATCGTGTCCCCCCACCCGGTCAGTAGCAACTGACTGCAGGCCAAAGGCCGATACAAGCATCATCAGAGTAGCGCCCACGCACACCAGAATATGGGTACGAAAACCTGCTGGGCGCCCGTGGCTCTCACGCTCCATACCGATGAGCCCCCCAAGGATCCATGCCATGACCAAACGAAGTGCCAGTTCAAAATTGGAAATATCCACTTATCCCGACAACCGCCTTTCGATCTTGTTCTTAATGCGGCAAAGCGCATTATCAATGGATTTGGTATGAGTATGTAGTTTCGCAGCGATCTCCTTGTAGGAGTATCCAGTGATGTAAAGCTGAAATACGGAGTACTCAAACTCAGACAGAATGCGCTGAATCATCTGTTTCGTAAGCTGCAGATGCTCACGGTTTATCGCTACTGTCTCGGGATCGTCCACGCGATTGTTCATAACTATTTCAATTAACGAACGATCACCTTCCGTGTCATTGACAGGACGGTGAAGCGATGTGTATGAGTTGAGCGGGATATGTTTCTGCCGAGTCGTACCTTTGATCGCACTGATCACGTTACGAATAATACATAGCTTAGCAAACGACCAAAATGAGGACGAACCACTGGAGAAATCGCGAATGGCCTTATACAGACCGATCATACCCTCCTGTACGACATCGTCGTCGTCAGCTCCCGGAAGGAAATAGGAACGAGTCCACAAAAACACCATCTTCTGATACTTGGATAGAAGATACTCTTCGGCGTCCACATCACCCGCCTGGGCTAGACACACGAGTTCCTCATCGGAAAGCTTGGTAAGTGGCTGGGCTTCCATCTCTTTCCTCCTCCTGCTCGTTATTTCCGAACTTACTTCGACAGCCAAGAGAGTTTCCCTCTTTTTGCTTTACACAACGATAACCACAAATTAAAAAGCCCTGTCTCCCTTCGCACTTCCGTACAAGGAAAACAGAGCTATAGGTTGGGTTTACTGTAGGGTACCATACAAACCTAACTTCCCGCCTCTCTTATGAGATTTTCACGGATACCTCGTGTTGAAACACACCGCGTTTGACCTCAGTTGTCGTTGCGTTTTGGGCTTGAAAATGCTCCGTAAGGTAATTACATGCATCCCATGGATCCACCGTGTCCCCACAGGTAAAGACATCAATAGCGGCATACCCCAACTCCGGCCACGTGTGAATGGCCAGATGCGACTCGGAGATCACGACAACACCGCTAACTCCCTGCGGACTAAACTGGTGGAAAGCCACTTCCCGCACTTCAGCACCTGTCTCAAGTGCTGCCTGCACCATAATTCGCTCAACAAGTTTTCTGTCGTCCAATACCCCGGGATCACAGCCATATGCCTCGCAAAGAATATGGCGTCCCAAAGCATTTTTCTCCATACCGTTCTTTGCCCCCTTTACTCTCCAAAATCAAGCAACCAAGTTGAATTCTAGCAGATAAACCCAGCTGATGTCAAGAAACTTCGACTCTGGTCACATTGGATCCTGCGGCACCTCCAATGCATCAAGCACACAATCAAGTCCTAGTTCCACGTGCTCTTTACAAACACCTCCCTGCAGGTAGACGATGTAAGGGTCTCGCATAGGTGCATCGGCACTAAGCTCGATGGAAGAGCCTTGGATAAACGTACCTCCCGCCATGATTATCGGTACGTCATACCCCGGCATGGCGTCAGGAATCGGTGTAAATTGCGAGTCCAACGGTGATGCTTTCTGGATTGCCCGGCAAAACGCCCTCAGTCTATCGGGATTCCCGAGTTCTATGGCCTGTATGATGTCTGTGCGGTGTTCACAGGGCTTGGGGGACACGGGAAATCCCAGCGATGCAAACACCTGCGCTGCTAATGCCGCCCCCATAAGGGCCTCGCCGACAACGTGAGGGGCCATGAAAAACCCTTGAAGCAGACTGCGAGCCAATCCGAAGGTCGGGCCCACTGCCGCTCCGAGTCCGGGAGCCGTAAGAATCTCCGCGCACTGCTCGACGAGTTCTCGACGGCCGACAATGTACCCGCCGCTGGCCGCCAAAGCCCCGCCGGGATTCTTGATCAAAGAACCGGCCATGAGGTCAGCTCCCACATCAGTAGGCTCGCAAGACTCGACAAACTCACCATAGCAGTTATCGACAAAAACGATGCAATCAGAGGATATACTCTTCACAATACGGCAGACCTTCCCAATGTCCTCAACAGATAGAGATGGTCGCCAACTGTACCCGCGCGAACGCTGCAGCAGCACCATGCGTGTGTTCACATTAACTGATCCCGGCAAGGCACTCCAATCCAGCTTCCCGGCTTCTGTCAAAGGCACTTCTCGGTAACGCACGCCTCGCCGCAGCATCGACTGCTGCGAGTCACCTGCTGTGCCGATAACCTGGCGAAGTGTGTCGTAGGGAGTCCCAGACAACGACACCATTTCCTCTCCGGACCGCAGAAGACCGAGGCAGATAGCAATGGCCTGCGTACCCGAGACGATCTGCGGACGCACTAGAGCTGCCTCCGTATTGAATACACTAGCATAAACACTTTCCAACGCCTGTCGACCTGGATCGTGATATCCGTATCCCGTTGAGTCTGAGAAACAATGCGTCCCAATTCCCCCTTCTTGAAAAGCTCGAAGCACCTTGGCCTGCTGAAGGCGCTTATTTGCCTCCACGAATTCCCAAACGGTTTGGATATCTCGTCGTGCCTCATCAATCAGTGCATGCATCCGCTGAGTCTCCTTCTCTAAACGGCGGTACTTAGGCCGATGTGGAACCACCACGCGCTGCCTGTATAGCCTCGATTACTGTCGAAGTCACGGTCGCGTAGTCCTGCTGGGACAGATCAAACCAGCGAATCCTCCCGTCTCGACGAAACCATGACAGCTGGCGTTTTGCGTACCGACGCGTTCTCTTCTTAACCGCATCCACGGCCTCTTCCCAGGACCAGCGCCCCTCCAAGGCATCCCAAACCTCCTTGTAGCCCAGTGCTTGAAGGGCTGTAGGCTGCTTCGGGTACAGCGTCCTCAACCGGCGAACCTCATCCACTAACCCGGCGGAAAACATGGTATCCACGCGCCGGTTGATGCGCTCGTACAGCTCCTGGCGCTCGCGTTTCAGTCCCACGAAAAACGGACAGTACGTGCTCTCCTCCAACGCCTTTTTCTTCTGCAGACGGCTGATAGGTTCTCCCATGACTCGGTAAACTTCCAACGCACGAACAATACGCCTCGCGTCATTTGGATGGATTCTTTCGGCAGCTGCCGGGTCCACCGTCTTCAGTTCGGCAAACACTGCCTCCGGCTCTTCGGCAAATCGTGTCTCCAACTCTTGACGGATATCAGAGTCTCTGCCTTCTTGAGGAAACAGGAACCCGTCCACCAAGGCATGTACATACAGGCCTGTGCCTCCAACAACACAGGGCAGATTCTCTCGTTCTAAAATGCCGGCAATGGCCTTCTCAGCAGTCTCTGTGTAGTCTGCCGCGTTAAAGCTGTCTCCGGGGGTCACGACATCAAGCAGGTGGTGAGGCACGCGCTGCCGGTCTGCCCGAGACGGTTTTGCGGTACCAATGTCCATACCTGCATATACCTGCATCGAATCTGCAGAAATAATCTCGCCCCGCAGGGACTCGGCTATACGCAGAGCCATCTCGGACTTGCCCACCGCAGTGGGACCTACGACGGCTACCAAAAAGATCTTTAAGCTACACGGCCTCGCCAACTTCAATCACCCCGTACTGCACCGAATTCCGACTCCTGTCGGCCAGACGAAAACCCAAACTCCTAACACAAGCACTCCCGCGCCGCGCCTTAATGACGACTCTGCGCCGAGCCACCCGCACAGCCTGCTCCACACCCCAGTGGTCCAAATCGTCAAGAAGTGCAAAGGGGCGAAGACCAGCCATCCCTGAACTCTGTTGAATCGAGGAATCAAACATCGGGTCAAAATAGACTACATCATAGGAATTAGCAGGGATCGCTGGCAGCACTGACTGCCAGCGATCCCAACACACCTCGATACGGTGAGCTGCTGACAAAAAATCCACAGGAAACGGATAGTCCTTAAGCCCCCAGGACGTGACACATGCCACCGATCTGCTGCCCTCCAAACCAAAGACCGCACCAGTCATACCGACATGCGAACTCACGACCAAAGCGTCCTGACCCAAGCCGAGAGTACAGTCTAAAACAGCGTCGCCTGGCCGCAGATCCATCGCTGCCAACATGCGGTCTCGTGCACCAGACTGCAGCCGCCTTAAACGCACCATGGCCATCCCGGGATGGTAACGGAGAGAGCATCCAGCAAACTGATAGACCACCCGGTCGCGCTGCACTACTAGATACTCACCGCACGACATTTGCCGAAAATCCTGCCAAGCCACAACGGTACCGCCATACTCCTCCGCGATCTGCACAGCGCGCGACATCTGCAGCTGGGTCGGTTCACGCGATGTTGTGACAATCATGATACCGGCCTGCCAAAACGACGGAGCAGCTCCTCTCGCTCCAGACGAACAATAATCGGGCGCCCATGAGGGCAGGTAAATGGGTTCTCTGTGCCTGCCAACAACTGAAGAAGCTCGCGAATCTCACGATTGTCAAGATACTGCCCCGCCTTGACAGACCCACTACAAGCCATCGTAAGAGCAGCCGGGTGCCGCCAGTCGTTCTGCTCTTTACAGTCTTCCGCAAGATCTGCTATCTGGCGCTGCCAACCACCAGACTGCTTAAGCTCATTGGGGACTCCTCGCAGCACAAAGGCACGCTGCCCGAAAGGCTCCAGGACAAAACCCATGGCGACTAGCTCTTCTAAGTGTTCAGCAATGATTTCCGCCTGTGCAGCACTCCATTCTAGTGTCTCAGGCACAATCATCTGCGACGCTGGATGGTAGTCCCTATCGACAAAGCGCTCATAGAGTACCCGTTCATGAATAATATGCTGATCCAGCAGCCACAAGCCCGCCGAAACCTCTAATAAGATATAGGTCTGATGCAGTTGCCCGATAATACGTCCTGCGCGAAGCCAGTGACGAGCGTCCCCAATCTCACCCTCATCGTCATCCCGCCGACTCTCATTTAACTGCACATCCCTAGGATTCTCATCAGCCTTTGATTCGGATACCACCGCCCTAGTCATGGCGTTTTCCTGCAGAACTGCATCCACTTGATCCCACGAAGCAGGATCCCACTTGCCCTGAGGGCTGGGTATAGACAAATTCTCTTGCCTGGAAACCAGTCGTTTGCGACTTAAACTGAGTGTTTTTTCCTTGGACGGCGCGCCCGATGAGTGAGTATCAAGCGATACGGAAAGGTCAGCGCCCAGAATGCCCTGCCTCACTGCGGCGAAAACGTCCTGGCATACAGCTTGCTCATGTTGAAAGCGGACCTCAATCTTTGCCGGATGCACGTTAACATCGATAAGAGTTGGTTCAATGTCAATGACCACGACCGCGGTAGGAAACTCGCGATGGCCCAACAGCCCTTGGTAGGCTCGTTCAGCGGCGTTAGCTAAACGGTATGATGTGACCACTCTACCGTTAACAATCACCGTCTCACCGCTGCGGTTCTTCTTCGCAGCTGCGGGCTTGCCGAGCAGGCCGGAAACCGAACCCCACTCAGTCTCCTTTGCAAACGCAACCAAATGCTGTGCGGTACTCTGCCCAAAGACCTCAACAGCTGCGGACTCCAGACTCCCGCTGCCAGTGGTCCGCAGAACATCCCGCCCGTCTGCCCGTAGATGAAAAGCCATGTCAGGATGTGCCAACGCCATGTCAGTCAAGTATTCAACGATATAACGACGTTCGGTACCCGATGTCTTAAGAAACTTAAACCTAGCCGGGGTGTTGAAAAACAAGTCTCTCACCTCGACAACTGTCCCGATGGGAAGCGCTGTTGGTTCGACTTCCGCATCGTCCCGAAGCGGATCGATTAACTGAGACCCAGCTGATTCATCAGCAGCTCGAGTCCTAATCAGAAGCCGCGAAACACTTGCGATGCTGGGAAGCGCCTCACCGCGAAACCCTAGAGACCGGATGGAAAACAAGCCATCCACATCCTCCAGTTTACTCGTGGCATGCCTCTGAAAGGCAAGCAGCAGATCACCGCTAGAAATCCCATCGCCGTCATCGCTGACACGAATGTATTCTTTGCCACCATCGCGGATTTCTACTTCAACACGCGAAGCGAATGCATCAACAGAGTTCTCCACCAACTCCTTGACTACCGACGCTGGACGTTCTACGACTTCACCAGCCGCGATTTTGTGGGCCAGATCATCAGACAGTCGTCTTATCTTCGGCATACGGCTCCTCCTCGAGTTGGCGTTTCCAGCGATCCAATACCCGCAGCGCTTCCATGGGCGTTAGACCGTCCGTGTCCAGTGAGCGGAGCTCATGGACAAACGGCAGTTCTTCGTGAACTTCATAGGCCAAGGAGTTGAACAAATCCAGCTGGACAGGGCGGTCCCCTCCAGCCTCAAGTTTCTGCAGGAGAGTTAGAGCTCTCCGCACCACAGACCTAGGCACTCCCGCCATACGTGCTACATTGATGCCGTAGGACTTGTCGGCATAGCCGCGCCGGACTTGGTGCAGGAAGTAGACATGACCGCCTCGTTCCTCTACCTCCACACGATATGTGGCGAGTCCTTCAAGGGTGGTTTCCAGGTTCACCAGCTCATGGTAGTGAGTGGAAAACAACGTCCTGGCGCGAATCCGGTCGTGAATGTGCTCCATCACTGCCTGCGCAATGGCCATTCCATCAAAGGTACTCGTCCCTCGCCCCAGTTCGTCCAAAATAATCAGCGACCGGTTTGTAGCGTGCCGCACCAGATTCGCGGTCTCGGCACATTCCACCATGAAGGTACTCTGGCCTGTACTCAGATCGTCGGCAGCTCCAATGCGCGTAAACACCCTGTCAACCAGTCCGATGACTGCCGAGTCTGCGGGCACGAAACTTCCCATTTGAGCCAAAATCACGATTAGGGCGTTCTGGCGGAGATAGGTACTCTTGCCAGCCATGTTAGGCCCCGTGAGCAGAATAACCCGTTCTTTATCATCTAGGTGCAGGTCATTAGGCACAAAAGCCGTTTCGGTCTGCTCAACGACCGGATGCCGTCCCTGCCGAATCTCAAGACGGGGAGCATCCACCAAGACAGGCCGCACGTAGCGATACCGAACAGCGGCCTCAGCCATGCTCTGGAGTACATCAAGCTGAGCCGCAGCCTGAGCATCTTGCTGGATAGCTGCTGTGTACTGCCCTGCCATATCTCGAACCTCACAGAAAAGACGGTATTCCATGTCTACCATACGTTCTTCCGCACCCAATATCAGAGACTCCTTCTCCTTAAGTTCAGGAGTGATAAATCGTTCTGTATTTGCGAGAGTCTGTTTGCGCTGGTAGTCTCCCGGAACGTGCTGGATGTTCGCCTTAGTCACCTCTAGGTAGTAACCGAACACTTTGTTAAAGCCTACTTTCAGTGACCTGATTCCTGTTCGTTCT
>SLOG01000164.1 GCA_007132635.1 Limnochordia bacterium | reverse complement strand
CCGACTTGCCAATCCAAGTCTTCCTCAATGACCAACGTCCCGGGGCCAACGACAAATGGTTCATCAGGCAGTCGCTGTTCGACCGGCGGCAGTTCGCCGGCAGCCACGCGTTCAGCCAGCATGGGGGCTTCGTTGTATGCAGCGCTGCCGGCACCAGCGAAGCACAGCAGAAGGAGCATACTCAGACAGAGAGATACAGAAAGACGTGCCATGGTTAACCTCCTTTTGTTGACGCAGAGTTCGTGAGTGGACAATGAGCTGCAAATGGATCTTCCGGCGGGCATCCCCCCTTTCAAAGCCAGCAGTTTGGTTATTCTATAAGATAATTCTATAGATCAAACATGTTTCCTGCTAACAACCTACCTTTCCGAAATAGGTGGTTTATAAAATTTTGGTTGTTATTAATCGATCTAAACAGAAAATATTTCGAGTCCTTCTGGATGAAGGAAATACGCACCGCTATGAAAAACATAGTTCATGAAGGAAATCAACTGATAGGAGGGCTTAGTTTGACAGTACGATTGCGCGCAGACGCGAAATATGCTTTAGTGGTACCGACCAGTATGGGTGTTCGCCTGACTCCGAAAGATGGGCAGCCGGTGCACAGCAGCGACACTTTTCTCATGCAGGCGACAAGTGCTGAGACCAATGTTGCCAGCATTTCTTCCTATTTGGGATTGCCGGTCAAGGTCTTGACGGCTTTTGTCGAGGGCAGTCCGATTACGCAGTTCATAAAGAACAATCTGGCTTCTCGCCACATGGACTATGAGGGGCCGGATGTGCCGCAGGGCGGTCCTTGGGGTTATCGCCATCAGATCAACATCGCTGACAGCGGATACGGCAGCCGCGGGCCACGTGTGCATAATGATCGGGCGGGTGAAGTGGGACGGACCTTGAATGCCAAGGACTTCGATTTGGAGAGGGTTTTCGGTACAGAGGGCGTTCAAATTGTTCATATTTCCGGTCTAGTGGCCGCTCTATCACCTGACGCCAGCGCATTTTGCTTGGAAGTGGCGCGGGCTGCGAAGAAACATGATACGCGAGTATCGTTTGATCTCAACCATCGAGCCTCGTTTTGGGAAGGGCGCGAAAACGATCTCAGTGAGGTGTTCGCTGAGATCGCTAGCTTGTCCGATATATTGATCGGCAATGAGGAGGATTTTCAGCTCTGTCTTGGTATCGAGGGGCCCGAAGCGGGCGGCCAAGATATCGCCGAGACCATCGATAACTTCAAGGGCATGATCGGGCGCGTCAAGGCAGCCTTCCCGAACGCTAGTGTTTTTGCGAACACCTTGCGGGAAGTTGTCAACGTCAATGAGCATCTGTGGGGCGCGATTCTGCTAGCCGGTGAGGATTGGCACGTGGTAGAACCTCGTTCTATTGGGGTCTTGGACCGCATCGGTGGCGGCGATGGCTTTGTGGGTGGTCTCCTGTATGGGGTGCTTCGGGGATGGCCTTCAGAACAATGGATTCAGTTCGGCTGGGCAACAGGAGCCATGGCCACGACGTTCCTGACCGATTATGCTCAGCCAGCCGATGAAGATCAGGTGTGGAGCATCTGGGAAGGCAACGCTCGGGTGAAGCGCTAGTAAAACGTGTATTGGCAGTCGTGGGGGCGTCATTTGATGGAGGGTGCCAGGGCACCCTCCTCGTTATGTCGACTTATTTCTCCGGGTTCTCCATCTTCATGACTTCGCCCTGTTCTGCGTCGATTTGAAAAACCTTTGATGTCCGAGGCGCCTTGTAACGGATGCCTGCCATCTCAGCACTTGGTATTTCGCGATAGCTAGTGTCGTCCCATGCCAACGTGATGAACCAGCGGTTATCGGGGGCGGAAAACTCGACTTCTTCAGTCCGCAGGTTGCGAAGCTCGTTACCCTCGCCCTCACCGTAAATCTGTTCGGCAAACTCACGCGCTACGATGACAGCCTCTTTGACGTTTATGCGTTCCGACATGCTGACACCTCTTCCTGTCCTACGAAGTGGCTTGCTGCACCTCTCCTCAAGCTCAGTTTACCACAGCTTGTGCTTGGCAACAAATAATACGCTTCTGGGTCCAGTGAACTCTCGTACTACCCAAGAGATAGAAGAACAGGAAGGAGTTGCCATTCTGTTGGTCGAACAAAACGAGCGTCTAACGTTGGGAACTGGTCCTCGTCCGTAGAGAAACAGAAAAAGCCAACGCTTTCCTAGTTGATGAAAACTTGAGGTGAGAACGATGCGAGACCTGTGGCGCGCTTTTCTGCTCTCCAATGACCAGTGGGGACGGCGCATTATCGTTGGTGTGGCCATGCTGGGTGACTCAGCCACACTGATTATCGTGCCGCTGCTTCTGCGGCGCTTCTTTGATCTGTTCACTAGTGGCCTGCCAGTTGCAGACGTTATGCCGGACTTAACGCAAGGTGTCTTGATCTTGGTGGGCATTGCACTGATGCGGTTTGGGGCGATCTATGCGCAGATTTTTTTCCAGGAGGGCTGTGGCAACCACATCAGTCATGACCTGCGCCGCCTATTGTTTGGCAAACTCATGGTGCTGCCTTTCGCCTTTTTCGATCGAACCAAAACAGGCGATTTGATGTCAACCCTTACCAGGGATGTGGATGCTGTTCGGGACGGTACGGGCTTCGTCATCATGCTCGTCCTAGTCAATATCTTGACCACTATAGGCATTATTGTGGCGATGTTCCGAATGGATCCGGTGTTTGCCCTCATCGTGCTGGGTGTGTTTCCCATATTGGCGGGCGTCACGATCCTCTACGGCCGGCTGGTCGGGCCTCTATACGCGGAAGTGCAGGAGCGTTCGGGTACTCTGCATACGGCGGCGCAGGAGAACATCTCTGGCATTCGCGTTGTGAAGGCTTTCACGCGTCATGCTGAGGAGACGGCACGGTTTCATAGACACAACACAGACTTGTATTCTTCCAGCCTGCGTATCGCCAATTTGAACAGTCTCGTGCACCCATCGCTTGATTTTCTGGGTGGGGCCGCCAGCCTGGTTTCTCTCGGCATCGGGGGGTTGTTTGTCATCAGGGGCGAACTCACCATCGGGACCTTAGTCGCGTTTACCAACTACGCAGAGTTTCTGGTTTGGCCTATACGTCAGATTGGCTGGTTGGCAGAGATGTTTGAGCGAGCTACGGCTGGTGCCAAGCGGATTTACAGGGTGCTCGATGCCCCAGATGCTGTGCGCGAAGCGAGCGAGCCTCACATGGCGCCGATACAGGGAGCGATTTCCTTTCGGGATGTGTCTTTTGTCTACCCGGACGACGAGGAAGAAGCGATTAAGCGCTTCTCGCTCGATATTCCAGCCGGATCAAGAGTCTGTTTCTTGGGGATGACTGGTTCGGGCAAAACCACCATTGCCAATTTGCTGCCTCGGTTTTATGATCCGACGAGCGGGAGTATTTCGGTCGATGGAGTGGACATTGCTAGCTGGGATCTGGAGACGCTTCGAGCACAGATCGGGTTTGTGTTTCAAGATAACTTCCTATTTTCTACGACACTGCGAGAGAATCTCACCATGGGTTCCGAAAATGTAAGCGACAGCGATATTTGGCAAGCGGTGGACACTGCACAGGCTCGCGAGTTCATCGATGATCTGCCCAAGGGATTGGAAACCGTGATTGGGGAGAGGGGCATCGGACTCAGCGGGGGCGAGCGACAGCGGGTTGCGATTGCGCGGGCTCTCCTGCGGGACCCGAAAATCCTGATCTTTGACGACTCCACGTCAAGTCTTGATGTCAAGACGGAGATAGCACTGCGGGATGCCTTAGAAAGGCTGTTTCATGGGCGAACGGTGATCATCATTGCCCAACGTGTCTCTACAGCCATGGACGCCGACTCAATTGTCGTGCTTGACGGCGGCCGGATTGTGGAGCAGGGCACTCACGAAGAGCTGTTGGCGGCCTCAGGGATATACCGAGAGCTTCATACGCTGCAGAGCATGAGTGCCACCTTGGAGCCAGGGATGGAGGCGGCGTCATGACTGAGAAACGACGAGCCATGTCTGATCTACTCTGTCTGCTGCCCTATAGCCGGCCGTACGCTTCGCGAATTGTGTTGACTGTTGTCATCATGCTTGCAGGAACCGCTATCAGCATCGTTCTGCCCCTGATCTCGCGGTTGGCCATTGATGTCTATGTGATGGAGGCGGATTACCGAGGACTGATCCGGGTTATTCTAGGGGCAGCGGGCCTGTTCGTCTTGATGAATGTGATCCACAGTCTGCGGGCCAGGATTATGGCGCGTGTGGGGCAGGATACGATTAGGGCCATCCGGACAGACCTGTTTGTGCGCCTCCAGACCCTGCCGGTACAGTTCTTTGACAAGATCCCGGTAGGGAAAGTCGTGACGCGTCTAACCAGCGACGTGGATGCGGTTTCGGAGCTGGTCAGCAACGCGATCATCAATCTGGTTGTGGATTCGCTGAAACTTGTCGGATTCTTGGGATTTATGTTCTACTTGGATTACCGGCTGACGCTCATCACCATGGCTTTTCTGCCGCTCTTGGTGTTTGCTATGACGTTTCTTAACCAACGCATCCGCAAGGCTGAGGATGCTGTGCGAGAGCAGGCTTCTGTGGTCAATGCGTCGGTACAGGAAACCATGTCGGGGATCAAGGTCATCCAAGCCTTTGGGGCCGAAGAACATTTTGCCGACACCTTTGCCGACAAGAATCGGCAGCTGTTAGTGTTCGGCAATCGCGCAGTGGCGACCTTTGCTTTCTTCTGGCCGATTGTAGACCTGAGTTGGATCCTCAGTGTCGCCGCTCTTGTTTTTTTCGGAGGGCGCTGGGTCATTGAAGGCAGCACAACCATTGGGACCCTGATTGCGTTTTTCGCTTATAATGGGCAGTTTTTTGGTCCGCTTCGCGGTCTCTCACAGGCTTACCGGATCATTCAGCGCGCGCTCGCAGGTGCAGTACGCATCAACGAGATCTTCGCCACGGCGCCGGAAGTAGACGAGAGCCTGCCGCCGATGCGGCCGGTTAAAGGCGCGGTGGAGTTTCGCGGTGTTACCTTTGGCTATGAGGACGACGAGATGGTCTTGGAAGATATCGATATTGCAGTCAATCCGGGAGAGACGATCGCCTTGGTCGGACACACCGGTGCCGGCAAGACTTCAATTATCAATCTTCTCTGTCGGTTCTACAGGCCGCAGAGCGGCGAGATTTTGGTCGATGGGCAGAATATCGCCGAGCGGGAGTTGATCAGCTATCGGCGGCAGATCGGCCTGGTGCTGCAGGATCCGTTCCTGTTCAGCGGTACACTGAGGGATAATCTGCGGCTTGGCGCACCGCTGGCGGCGGATGAAGACATGTGGGGCGCGCTGACGGCCGTTGGCCTTAATGATGCGCTGGTCGAGCATGGGATCACCTTGGATTTCATCTTAGCTGAACGCGGCAGCAACTTTTCATCAGGGCAGCGACAGCTCATATCGTTTGCTCGGGCCTTGCTTGCCGATCCACGCATTCTGATCTTGGACGAGGCAACGGCTTATGTGGATACCCTCACGGAGCAGAAGATCCAGACGGCACTGCGGACCCTGCTGCAGGGGCGCACATCGTTTGTTATTGCTCATCGACTCTCCACGATTCGGGGAGCGGACCGGATCTTGGTGATCGGGCACGGTGCCATTCTCGAGTCAGGTACTCATGATGAACTGCTGGAACAGCGCGGTGAGTACTGGCAGCTCTGCCAAGCACAACTCTCGCCTTATACCGACCAGCCGCCCGCTGGGTACTAGTTTCCGGCAAAAGCGCGCCTCCATGAGGCGCGCTTTTGCGCGCATGGATCCGCGTATACATACGAAAAGAATGCATAAGCGAGCAGGAATTGGTTTGTTTTCGCAGAATCCTTGTTGACAAAGAATATAAAACATCGGTTGGTTATATATAACGAAATAGAGGGGCCAGGAGACTGTGAAAGCTGCCAATAACTATATTGTCAAGAGTGCTGCCAAAGCGGTGCGGCTCCTGCAGGTACTTGGGAGCGCAGACAAACCGGAATTAGGCGTAAGCGAGCTGGCGCGTCGTTGTTCGTATAATAAAAACCAGACATTCCGACTCCTGAAGACCTTGGAAGCCGAGCATTTTGTCGAGCAAAACTCTGTGACAGGCGCCTATCGCTTGGGATTGGGTATATTCTCTCTGGCTGATCGGGCCAGACACGGAATCAGCCTCGTCCGGGCAGCAGCGCCCGTGTTGGATCGACTAGCAGCTGCTACTGGTGAGACGGTGCATCTGGCCGCTCATCGGGGATTGGAGGCCGTCGTGGTTGATGTGCGGGAGAGTTCGCAAAACGTGCGGCTGACCGCCACCGCGGGTGGACGCTATCCACTGCATGCTGGAGCGTGCCCCCAGGCGATTTTGGCTTTTCTGCCTGCGAATGAGCAGGAGCAGGTTCTGGAACGGCTGTCATCGCTGCCGAGGTATACAGAAAAAACGGAGTTGGATCGACGACGACTGCTGGAACGACTGATGAAAGTCCGCAGAATGGGTTTCGCAGTGAGCGATGAAGACGTCGATACGATGGCTCGGTCTGTCGGAGCACCGATTCTTGACCGAACGGGCTATCCCGTCGGAGCGGTGAGCGCAGCGGGGCCGGCATCAAGGCTTTCGCTGGATATGGTGAGCCATTGTGCGGAGTTGGTGCGTACAGCGGCGGCAGACATTTCTGCTCGACTGGGTCTTCTGCAGGAGGCAAACGGCCGCGAAGCAGGGGAGGTGATTCCGTGAGCCGATATCTGGTTCGGCGCTTCTTGATCATCCTGCCGGTGCTGATCGGCATCACGTTCATAAACTATGGAATCATCAACTTGGCTCCGGGGGATCCCGTGGATCTGATGATTGACCCGAATATGTCCCAGGCGGACAAAGAGGTGAGGCGTGAAGCTTTGGGTTTGAGAGATCCGTTCCTAATACGGTATGCTCGCTGGATGGGTGAGCTGTTACGAGGAAACCTGGGGTATTCGTTCACGACTTTTGAACCGGTTACAGTGCGCGTCGGACGACGTGTCGGGCCTACGTTGATTCTAATGGGGACAGCGTTCGTTATGGCGTACCTGCTCGCCGTTCCTCTTGGTATACTATCCGCGATCCGGCCGTACTCATGGGTGGACTATTTGACCAGCTTCATGGCTCTCATTGGGGTGTCGTTGCCGACATTCTTTACTGGTCTGGTGTTCACCTATGTATTCAGTCTGCGTCTGGGTTGGCTGCCTTCGGGGGGGATGCAGTCTCTGGGCGGCGGCGGTGGTCTGGCGGACCTCGTGCGGCACCTTATTCTGCCGGCCAGCGTCTTGACCCTGACCAATATTGGCTTGGTTTTGCGGCTTGTGCGCTCCAGCACCCTGGAGATTCTGAAGCAAGATTACATTCGTACGGCGTGGGCAAAGGGCCTTCCAGAACGAGTAGTTGTATTCCGCCACGCTCTTCGCAACAGCCTGCTTCCCGTTATCACGATGGCGGGCGTCCAGCTGCCAGCGTTAATCGCGGGCTCGGTGATTACCGAACAGGTCTTTCAGTGGCCGGGTATGGGTTGGCTTACGGTCCAGGCTATCTTGTCCCGTGACTATCCGACCCTTATGGCTCTCAATCTACTGGCCGCTATCATGGTTCTTGGAGGCACGCTCGCAGCTGACTTGATGTACGCCGTCATCGATCCCCGCATCCGTTATGATTGAGGAGGTGTCTGCCATGCCAACGAATGTCGGTCGCCGATTGCAGCGGGGGTACTGGGGCACCGTTCTGCGCCGGTTTTTGCGCCACCGGCTGGCGGTGACAGGTCTGATTCTTTTGCTTCTGCTGGTCTTTGCAGCCATCGCGGCTCCGTGGTTGTCGCCGTATAATCCCTATGAGATGGATGTCATGGCTTTTGGTGCGCCCCCGTCACCGGATCATCTATTGGGGACGGATTCCGTGGGCCGCGATGTCCTGAGCCGGGTGCTTCACGCTTCGCGCGTATCGCTGCTCGTCGGCCTCGGAGCGGTCACTCTAAACGTGGTCATCGGTGTGCTTTTGGGGAGTGTTGCCGGCTACGCCGGTCGACGCATTGACTCCGTCATTATGCGGTTTACCGATATGATGCTTTCGTTTCCGCCGCTGATGATTATCTTGGTTTTGGTCAGCATATTGGGCCCGGGGTTGGCTAATGTCGTGCTTGTACTGGGCCTTCTCGGTTGGCCGCGCATCTGCCGGCTCATTCGAGCCGAGATGCTGCGCTTGAAAGAACAGGAGTTTATCACGGCGGCGACAGCTCTCGGAGTTCCCGGGCCTCGCATTCTCTTTCGCCACCTTATCCCTAATGCTTTCCCCCCCGTGCTGGTCGCGGCAACGTTCGGCACAGCCCAGGCAATTATTATCGAGGCTTCTCTGAGCTTTTTGGGGATGGGTGTACAACCGCCAACGGCCAGCTGGGGCAACCTTTTGACTGATGCGCAGTCCATGGGAGTGCTGGGTTCGATGCCTTGGCTGTGGATTCCACCCGGGTTGTTCATCGTCACAGCCGTGTTGAGCATTAACTTTCTAGGCGACGGGATGCGGGACGCGTTGGATCCGCGCTTGCGAGACTAGGAAGGCGGTTATTTTGGAAGGGAGGGGATTGTTTCGTTGTTGTTGGTTTCTCTGAACAGAAAAAAGGAGGAGACGAAGATCATGAAACATCGCAGTGCGAAGAGTTTCTTGGGTGGTTCGATTCTGCTTGTGGTTCTATTGGTTTTGGCGGCAGCGCTGCCCATTAGCGCTCAGTCCGATGAGAAAGTCATTCGTGTGGGGATGTGGAGTTCGCCTGGCAACATGAGTCCGATCAATGCGGACTCGAGTTACGGTTATTTCATCGTTCCCTTTGTGTTTGATTCATTGGTCACCTTGGAAGAGGACTTCAGCTTTTCGCCGCGGTTGGCCGCTAGCTGGGATGTGTCTGAAGATGGGAACACGTATACTTTCCACCTTCAACCGGAT
>SLOG01000130.1 GCA_007132635.1 Limnochordia bacterium | reverse complement strand
TTGAACTGAATGTGATGGCCGTCCATTGCGAAATAACTGCGGATTAGGTGAGTCAATCGTTTTAGTCCCCCGTCACCTTCCAGTACCGCTGGACTGAACTTCTGATTCAGCAGGGTGCCCCCGGTCTTCACCTGGTCCATTTTCCCAGCTGATTTGATGACTGCGGTGGGACCAAACCGATCCTGGCCCTGAACAGGCGAAATACCCTCAGACAGAGGCATCCCTCTGCGGCGTCCTTCGGCCGTCGCGCCGATAACAGAACCGAAGTACACGTGGCATGTCGTCGGCAGCATGTTGATGCGGTACACCCCGCCCTTGGTGTTTGGGCGCCCATCCACGGCCTCAAAGAAGACGCTGAAGGCTCGCTGCATGAGCTCGTCAGCGAAATCGTCGTCGCTGCCATAGCGGGGAGTTCGATTCAGCAAACGCTGGCGCAGCGGTTCATTCTCAACAAAGTCGGTGTCTAGAACCTGCAAGAGTTCAGCCATGCTGACGGCTTGTTCTTCGAATACATGCTTCTTCATGGCAGACAAACTATCCGTCAGGGTCCCGATACCAACGCCTTGGATGTAGTTGGTGTTGTAGCGTGCGCCTCCCGCGTTGTAGTCCTTTGCCTGCACAATGCAATCGTCAATGACCGTCGAAAGGAATGGACACGGCATCTCCCTCGCATACATCCGTTCAATGACGTTGCTGCCTTGTATCTTGATATCGATGAAATGGCGAATTTGGCGGGAAAAAGCCGAAAACAGGGCATCAAAATCGCCAAACTCGATGGGATCACCAGTTGCCAGGCCGATGGACTTACCCGTTCTTGGGTCGACGCCATTGTGCAGAGTGATCTCCAGTATCTTTACCAAGTTGAAGTACCCCGTCAAAATATAGGCCTCTTTGCCGAAAGCGCCTGTCTCGACACAGCCGCTTGTCCCACCGCAGCGGGCATCAACAATGTCTTTGCCTTGGCGCAGCAGTTCGGCCACAACTGCGTCCGCATTAAAGACCGACGGCTGTCCCCAGCCCTTGCGGATAACACGACAAGCATATTGGATAAATCCATCCGGGTTCTCGCGACTGACCTGGATGTTCGAACTAGGTTGGAGCAGCCGCATTTCATCGATTACGTCCAGGAGCAGATAGGAAACATCGTTAACTCCATCCGTTCCGTCTGAGCGCAGACCTCCAACATTGATGTTAGCAAAATCTGTATACGTGCCGCTCTCGGCCATGGTCACACCGACTTTCGGCGGAGCTGGCTGATTGTTGAACTTGATCCAGAAAAGCTGCAGCAGTTCTTTGATTTGCTCCTCTGTCGCCCGCCCGGCAGCTAAATCGGCCTTGTAGAAGGGATACAGATGTTGATCGAGACGACCCGGGTTGAATGAATCCCATGTGTTGAGTTCTGTGATGACTCCTAAGTGTACATACCAGTAAGCCTGCAGTGCCTCCCAAACACTGCGTGGGGCCTCTGCCGGTACCCGCCGGGAAACTGCTGCCATCTGTTCCAACTCCGCCCGCCGGACTGGATCCGATTCCTCGCGGGCGAGGCGTTCGGCTTCCTCAGCATGGCGCTCGGCATAACGAATGATCGCACTGCAGCAGATATCCATTGCCTGCAGCTGCTCGCGCTTATCATACGCGTCCATGTCTTCAGCGGGATCCAGCGCGGCCAGTCGCTCCCTGATATCCTCCTGCAGCGAGCGAAACCCGCGTCTATAGATTTTGCCATCGGCGACCGTGTGGCCCGGCGCTCGCTGCTCCATGAATTCCGTAAAGATGCCCGCGTCGTAACAGTCCCGCCAAGCAGGACTCATGGCCGCGAACATCCGGTCACGCAGCGCCCGCCCCTCCCAAAAAGGCATAATTTTCTCTTGGTGGACCCTGCGGGCTTCTGGAGCGACTCGAAACGAGATTTTCGGTCTTTCATCGATAATGGAGAGATCATCCAGCGTATGACAGCACAGCTCAGGATAGGTCGGCGTTTGCTGCAATCCCGGACCTCTTTCGCCCACAATCAGCTCGCCGGGTTGTATAACGACTTGCTTGGTCTCCATCAAGTGTCTAAACGTCAAAGCCCGCAGCATCGGCGGAGACATACGCCCGGCATATCGCTTGTAGGCCTCTGTCACCAACTCAGCGCGCTCCATGGACATGGCCGGCGGTGTCGTAAGACTCTGCGATCGAAGCGTCTGAACTCGCTCATCCATTGCGGCTGCCACCTCCTCGAACAGTGTGGGCCTTCTCCAACGCGTCGGCCACCCACTTGGCCAAGGTGGCGACGATGCCGTCCACGGTCTCCCGCCCAAGGGTTTCCGTGGCTTCACGAGGTTCTGTGAAATAGACGCCTCGCAGAGGATCGTCTGCGTGTTTGGTAAACTGCTGCATGTCGACAAGGTCAGGGCGCAGCGCTGCGAGAATACTTGTCTCCCACTTACCCGCGTGATCCGCCCTTCTTTCCAATGTGTAGGCTTCGTGTTCAGCTAAGGCAAGGACGGTCGTCCCGGCTGGTGCACTAACCGATGCCGCCGCAGACTTGACCAAGTCTACCTGTTCACCCGGGTAGTGCCCGGTGATGCACACGATTACTCGATAACCCAAATCAGCCAAGCGCTGCAAGACCTCCTGCAGCAGTGGACGCAGCGCCGCTTCCGACACCATGATGGACGTAGGGTAGTCGTAGTGGCCGCCTCCTGTGCCAAAAAACAGCGCCGGAAGCACTAACCCGCCGGTGGTTTCCGCCGCCTCAAGACAGATCTCATGCACCTTGATTGCATCATTGCCAGTCGCCATGTGCCATCCATGCCATTCAAGGCTTCCCACGGGTACGTAGATGACGGGAGCCCGTTCTTTCTCAGCTTGGATGACATCGGGCAGCAGGTTCTCAAAACGTCGCTCCAACAGAGTCCCTCCTATTCGGCAGCATCACCAATCCCAAGCGCCCCCTTCTTTGGTCTTTGCCTGCTGTTCAGCCTCGAGAAGGTCTTCTTCGCGCTGCCACAGGGCTAAGGCGCGTGCACCTGCCATGTCTTCGAAAACGGCAAAAGAAATATAGTCGTCCCGCATCAAGGGCCAGATAAGCGAAATCGATGTGCCGTTTTGCTCCCAATAGTAATGCGAGCCGATCATGTTGGTCTCTAATTCCATCCCGTAACGCACGCGAAACATCTCGAGAATGTCGGTGAAATGACTGTGGTCGAATTTCAACGTAATGCGAAATAACTTTTCCTGGAAGAAATCATAGGTTATCCACTCCAACGGCACAGGGCCTAGCTCCAAGCGATCGCCACGCTTTACGTACGCAGTAACTCCCGCTTCGTCCAACGGTACAGAAATAACCTCCTCGAGTGCATCCAAAGGATCTCCCCAGAACAACCCTCGAAAAACGGCCTCCTTCTCATTCGCTGCAGCACCAGCCATCGCGAGAAACACTGTCAACAAGACAACACCAACTAAACCCTTCGGCAGCATGGTTTTCGCCTCCTGTGTATATGCCGCCACACAAAACGCTACACCGAAGTTTTCGCCATTATCAGAAAAACCCCTACTCCTTGAGCAAATCTTTCAGTATGTCGATGGCATCCGCCACATACCCGCGGCACTGGGATACAAACAGCCCCTGCTCCCGGGCATGAGCCAGCCCTTCTGGCGTGGTGACGTCCAATCCCAAGAGGCCTTCGCACATGACCGTCGGATGGATCGCGCGAAAACGCTCAGTAAAAACCGCTGTCGCGGCATTCGTATTGCGTTTCGCTTCAGCGTTGGCGGCCTCCGTCATGCTGTGATGCAGCCCTAGTACCATAATCGCGCCAGTCACAGCCCCGCAGACTGAGGCCATTCGCATACCGCTGCCGAAGCCGGCCGCAATCCGCAGAGCATCCGCCTCACTGAGTCCGTAATCGCCAGCAAAAAAAGTCAAAACGGCCTGCGCGCAGTTCATCCCACTCGTCATGGCCTCGTCGGCATACCTTCTACTCTCCATACATAGCGCCTCCTAGGAATCTATGCCTCAGCGGCAATGGTATTGATGACTGCCGTCACAATGGCCTTCTGCCCCTCCAACGAAGGGTGGACTCCATCGTCCAGCAGATACTGCGGTTCAGGGGGCATGCCCAACGTCTCCTGCAGATCCACAACTGGTTCGGGCTGCCGGCGCACGATATCGCCGATGGCCTTGAGGTGGGTATTGGACCAGGTCAGCTGGGCTGCGCCCAGTTGAAAGTGGCTGTGTACCCTTTCTTTCAGGACAGAAGCTGGCGTTAGCCATACCCAGTGGGTCTCTCGTTCGGCACAGATGTTCTGTCGCAGCGCCACGAGGTTTCGCTCCGTTTCGCCAATGGATGCCATCGTCGTCGGACACACATCGCGCAGGTGGGTCCGAGCATCGTTGGTCCCTGCGAAGCAGAACACCCAGTCCGGCTTGACATCGCGCACAGCCTGTGTGCGGGCTATCATCTGCGACGTGGTCTCGCCCGAGATACCCGCGTTAATCAACTGAATGTGATCATCGGGCCTTCGCAGCTTCAACATGTGCCGCAGAATCTCAAACCAAGACTGCCGATCATCGGTTATGCTGTCACCCAAGGCCACGAGCACAGCACCTGGCTGAAAGGGCAGCTCTTCGAGTCGTGCAGCCATGTCAGGGTCCGCCAGTAAACCCTCAGCTGCCTGTTCAGCACGCTCAGAGAAACGCTGCACACGCTGCTCATATTGTTCGACTGTTAAGCCGTAAAGACGGCTGATGTTCTCAGGAGTCGCCCCCGGAAACGCTGCCAGGGATTTCTCGGGATGGATGAACTGAATACCAAACTCCAACTGTTTTTCCAGCTGATCCGACAATTGACTCACTCCTCGTTGGGCAATCTCTTCCTCAGCGGTTTTCTACCTTTAGAATACCAGATGGAAGCCGTTCTGCCCAGTTCGCAAAAAAGAGTTCGGTGATAAAGGATCAAGCAGGCACCGCCTGTCACTCTGATCCGCTGCGCCCATGGAAAGACCTGGGAGGACCCCCCCGAAAGATCTAACCTCACGCTTCGGTTGACGACATCGCCCTCACCTTTGATTCGTGCTTTGTCCATCAGGACAATGTGTCTGTCGTGTTTTTCGGCGATTCTGCAAACATGGGTTCGGCCCTCTACTCCCTGTATTTCTCTGCCGACAGCGGTGAAACCTTTTCGCGCCGCAGCACGCTTCCGTTTGATCCGGCAAACTACTACTGTACTGCGGCTGTTTTAGACAATGACGAGTTCATCGTATATTCCTATCCCCACAAGGGCCAGGAGACGGCCCGGGTCACTGCAGGACAGTGGTGGATCAAAGACATTTCTGGAAGCTCGTTACCAACAGGGGAATAGAAAAACAGGGCGAATACAAACCAAAGTAGTAGCAATTTGAACGAAAGGTGGCGCTACACAATGCAGGGCCTTAACACTTTGTGGCAGGAACGCGAAGCGCAGACGAAGCGAATTTCCAGCTGGGACAAAACAGGGAAGAATCGAGACGCGGTGCCCATTAAGGCGGGTGAGGCTCGTGAAATCGCCAGAATCTCTGGTCCTGGATGCATCAAACACATCTGGGTTACCATTGCTTCACCCGAGGAGTACTACCTTCGACGGCTTGTCTTACGAGCTTTCTGGGATGGCGAAAGCAAACCGAGCATCGAAACCCCCATCGGAGACTTCTTCGGTGTGGGGCATGGGGTGGCCAACCATTTCATGTCGCTGCCCCTTAACATGGTGACCAAACAGGGAAGACCTCAGCGGCAGGCGGCCATGAACTGCTTCTTCCCCATGCCCTTCGCTGATGGTGCGCGGTTTGAAGTAGTCAATGAAGGAGCCGAGGACGTTGCCGCCTTCTATTACTATGTCGATTATGAAACCTACCCCCAAGCCCCAGACAGCAGCCTGCGATTCCATGCCCAGTGGCGTCAGGAGCGTTTTACGGCACCGGACTGCGAGCTGACCACCGCTGCCGAAACGCCCAATCTGACCGGTGCAGGCAACTACGTGATTCTGGATGCAGAAGGCCGCGGCCATTACGTCGGCTGCTTGCTCAACATTGATCACGTCCATCCAATTCCAAACTTCCCCTGGTTTGGGGAAGGCGATGACATGATCTTCATTGACGATGACATATGGCCGCCTTCACTGCACGGTACCGGGACTGAGGACTATTTCTGCGCCGCATGGGGATACCCGTCACTCAAATATGATGGCCTGTACCACGGGATTTCTCTGGCAGAACCCATCGTCCCCAACGATGATTGGACCATTCCCAGCCGTAAAGAGATCTGGGGCGAACCGGAAGCGGCAGAACCAGATCTTGCCTACAGCGGCAAATGGAGCATGTACCGTTTTCACATTGAAGACCCCGTCTATTTTAAAAAACGGATCAAAGTGACCATTGAGCACGGGACAGCTAACTGCCACGCGGACGACTATTCATCCGTCGGCTACTGGTACCAGAGCGAGCCGCATAGGCCCTTTCCGCAACTGCCCCGTGTCCAAAGCCGACTACCGTTGACGACACGCGAAAGCCTGAGACGCTTTTTGCAGACCATTTAAGGAGACGTGATAGCAATGAGCACCGGAAAAGAATTAGTTATGGCCGCCCTGCGCGGCGAGACAACCGAACGGGTACCTTGGGTTCCTTTCGTGGGATGCCACGGCGGGTTTTTGACTGAAACCTCCGTCGACGAACTTCTACAGAGCGCCGACAAAATCGTCGCTGGACAACTCAAGGCCGCAGAACTCTACCAACCCGATGGTCTGCCAGTTACCTTTGACCTCCAGATCGAAGCCGAAGCCCTTGGTTGCGAACTGCGCTGGGAGAAAAGCTCGCCGCCAGCTGTGACGACGCACGTTCTTCGAAAAGCCGCCGACCACGGACTACAGGTACCCGACATGAAGAGCGGCCGCATCCCTATCGTCATGGAAGCAGCCGAGAGCCTCCGAAAAGCACTGCCCGATACCGCTATCTATGGTCTGATCACCGGGCCTTTCACTCTGGCCATGCATCTTCTAGGTTCAAATTTGTTTATGGAAATGTACGACAATCAAGAAAGCCTCAAAGAGCTCATTCACTTCTGCGGCCAGGTGGGCCAAGCCATGGCTCAGGGCTATATGGATGCCGGGTGCGACGTCATTGCTGTGGTCGACCCTATGACTAGCCAAATTGGACCAGCGCAGTTCGAGGAGTTCGTAACTCCTGAGTGCACGCGTCTCTTTGCCTTCATCCGCGAACAGGAGTGTCTTTCCAGTTTCTTTGTCTGCGGCCATGCTTTGAAAAACCTAGAGGTCATGTGCGACTGCAAGCCCGACAATGTCAGTGTTGATGAGAACATCCCGCTGCCCACAGCCAAGGAGATTTGCCTCGAACGAGGAACATCCTTTGGCGGCAACCTGCGCCTAACGACGGCGCTGCTGAACGGGACTCCCGAACGCAACGCCATCAATGCCTTTGAATGTTTGTCTGTTGGTGGAAACAGCGGGTTTGTCTTGGCTCCAGGCTGTGACCTTCCCTACAATGTGCCTATCGCTAACCTGCAGGCTGTTACAGACGTGGTGCGCGATGAGTATAAGCGGCAAATCGCCGAAGAACTCGCGGCCAATACTGAGGTTGAGGACTTGGCAACTATCGACCTGTCCGACTACGGCCTTACCGATAAAGTCGTTGTGGATATTATTACACTGGACTCCGAGGCCTGCGCGCCCTGCCAGTACATGGTCGAAGCAGTCAAGGAAATCGTGCCGCAGTTTGAGGAATTGGTGATCTGGCGCGAACACAAGATTAAGTCGCAAGACAGCGTCGCGTTTATGGCCTCTTTGATGGTAAAGAACGTACCGACCATCTGCATTGACGGCCAGATTAAGTTTGTCAGTACCATCCCCACCCGAGACCAGCTGATTGACGCCATCCAGGAGCGCATTAACGAGAAGAGCAAGATCAAGATCAAACGGCGCCAAGCACGTGTCACTATCGTAGACAGTAACGGTACCGACGAGGAACTCGAGAGCCGCATGAAGATAGCAGCCCGAGAGTTGGGGTTGGACTTGGACATCCAACGCAGTGCAGACAAGGATCTAGCCCGTTCCTACGGTGCGAAAGACTTACCTGCTGTTATCCTGTCTGTTTCCACTCTCAAGAGTTCCGGCCGAATACCCGAAGTCAAGATCATGAAGGAATGGCTGAAGGATCTGATTCTGTGAAACCCATCTCTGTTGTTCTCATTACTGGCTTTCTAGGGGCAGGCAAGACAACCGTCGTCAACGCTCTTCTGCGCCATCTCCAACACAGCGGCAGTCAACCAGCATTGCTTATCAATGAATTTGGCAAAGTCAGCGTGGACAGCCAGTTGATTGACGCCGAGGGGGCACCGATCTACGAGGTCAACCAGGGTTCAATCTTCTGCGTATGTACTCGCGGCCAGTTTCTGGACTCTTTGGCCGCTATTTGCAGCACGACACCGCGGCCGGACGTCTTGGTTCTTGAGGCGACGGGCATCGCTCAGACCACAGACCTGTCCGACTATCTGCAGCAGTCACCGTCAGCGGAGCACTTCCAGGTGCAAACCAACATGTGCGTCATTGATGCCCTCAACTTTCACAAGGTGCTGCAGACTCTGCCTGCGGTCACCGATCAAGTCCAGGCGGCATCTGTCTGTATAATCAACAAAACCGACTGTGTTTCCTCGGAACAGGTCGACAACCTAGAACACAAAGTGCGAGAGCTAAACAGCACCGCGCTGATCCTTCCCGCTGCTTTCGGTGAGGTTGATTTTGAGGCAGCTCTGTCCACGACTTTTAAGAACGAGGCATCCCAGAAATCTTCAGAAGCGCGGCTCCCGACGATTACACCAGCGGAAACCGTCAGCCTTACATCGGAAACACCCGTCACAGAAGACCGTCTGGCGGCTGTGATACAAGCTGCCCCGCCCCACCTTCTCCGAGCGAAGGGACTAATCCTCACCGAGAATGGCCCCGAACTTGTAGAGTGGGTGC
>SLOG01000001.1 GCA_007132635.1 Limnochordia bacterium | reverse complement strand
TGTGGTTTTGGCTGTTCTCGGAAGCCCATTTGACCGAATTCCTCCAATGGTCGATCCTAGCTTCCTGTCTAATTGTCTGCATAAAAGCCTATAGAAAAACGGAATCAGAATTTTTCCTGGTTTTGGCGTGCGGCCTGGGCCTCATGCTGCTGGAGGATACAGTGAACATTCGGCACACCTTAAGCGGATGGACGAGCCAACTCCTGGGCGTCACCGAGCACCGCAGCGCTGTCCGGATTATCACTGAATTCGCGTTCTACGGCCTGCTGGGGAGTCTGATGCTCTATCCGCTAGTAACCCATTGGACCAGGATTCGCCAAAGTGCCAGCTTGTTTCGCTATGCTCTGGCTGCCTATTCGGCTTACGCGAGTGCGGCGTTTCTATCCGCATCCCGCTACATAGCTGATTGGTACGACGCAGCCGGCGCCTGGATTATCGCCCAGCTGCCTTTAGCCGATCCGAACGTTTGGGAGGCGGCCGACGCCAGCCTGCAGGAGCGCGGTCTGTTTCCGCTGGGTTTCTGGCTGATGGATTATCTGCTTGAGGAGAGTCTAGAACTCCTAGCCGCCTCCTTGTTACTAGCTTTCGTAATGGCCTCTGCTCGTCAATGAGCATGTATTCATTCCTGAAGGGAGCACGAACGATGACACTACAGCCTCGACCGACCGCCGGTGATACCAGCTGGTTTACCCACGACCGCTTCGGACTGTTTGTCCACTGGGGACTGTACGCGCTGCCAGCGCGGCACGAATGGGTTCAGAGCTTTGAAAAGATGGACGCACAAACATACAACCGCTATTTCCGGCACTTCGACCCGGATCTATACGATCCCCATGCCTGGGCTGCAGCAGCGGCCGATGCCGGGATGAAGTACTTTGTTGTTACCACCAAGCATCACGAAGGCTTCTGCCTTTGGGATACCAAGTACACGGACTTTAAGGCACCTAATACCCCGGCAGGGCGCGACCTTTTGACACCGATGGTCGAAGCCTTTCGCGAACAGGGACTGCGAGTTGGCTTCTACCATTCCCTTTTGGACTGGCACCATCCTGACTACACAACAGACGAGCGCCATCCCATGCGGGACAATGCTGCTTTTACAGCCGAAGACTCTCGTCGAGACCTACAGAACTATACCCAATACCTTCACAATCAGACCGAGGAGCTGTTGACTCAATTCGGCCCCATTGACATTTTATGGTATGACTTTTCTGTAGCCGCTTCAGACCGCTATCCAGGAAAAGGACGCGATGAATGGCAGAGTAAGAAACTTTTGGAACTCGTCCGCAGCCTGCAGCCGCAAGTGATAGTCAACGATCGTCTGCAGATACCGCAGGATGTGCGCACTCCCGAACAATATCAGCCGCGGGGTTGGGTTAAGATCAATGGGGAACCGGTTGTGTGGGAGGCCTGTCAGACCTTCAGCGGTTCATGGGGCTACCACCGCGATGAGGATTCTTGGAAAAGCTTGGATATGCTGGTGAAGATGCTGATCGACACTGTCAGCAAAGGAGGCAATCTTCTTCTCAATGTTGGGCCTACAGGCCGGGGGGAGTTTGATGAACGGGCCCTGGAAAGACTCAAAGGCATCGGTGTTTGGATGAAACGGCACAGTCGGTCCATCTACGGGTGCACGCAAGCCCCCGGAGACGTCCGGGCGCCCCAGGACTGCCGCTATACCTATAACCCCCAGACGCAGCGTCTCTACCTGCATCTGTTCAGCTGGCCGTTTGGCGCCATCCATCTGGATGGAATGGCAGAGCGCGTTGAATACGCCCAGTTGCTGAACGACGCGTCGGAAATCCCCATTGTTCGGCAAGAAGTCGAATACCAAGGAGACCACGGGTTTATGTCCGAAGCGCGTTCTGAGGACCTGTTGGTGCTCAAGCTGCCCACTCGTCCGCCAGACCCCACGGTACCCGTCATCGAGCTGTTTCTGAAGGAGGGCTCTTTCTAGTCTGCAAAAAGCCGGCAATGAGCGCCGTCAAAGGCACCGCTAAGGCCAATCCGACAGTCCCGGCCATGGCCCGCACGACCTCTGTGGCTACGAGGTCCAAATTGAGAATCTCCGTCCCGCTCGCCTCGTAAAGCTGAAAAAGAAGAAGCAGCGGTAGCGACGAGCCCACATAGGCCAACACCAGTGTGTTAGCCATGGTGCCTAACACATCGCGCCCGACCGCCATCCCTCGCTGAAAGAGGAGTGTTAACGAGATGCTCGGGTCAGAGTTTTTTACCTGTTCCATCGCTGAAGAAACCGACATACCGACATCAAGGATCGCACCCAAAGCACCGATCACGATACCGGAAAACAACAGGCCCTGAACGTCCAAGCTGGCATCATGAAATTGGAGCATTTGTGCCTCGCCCGACGAAAGGCCTGTCAGATAGGCTGCTCGGCCAATCCAGAGAGCCAGAAGTCCGGCTGCCAGCAATCCCCCAACGGTGCCAAGAACAGCTCCCAGTGTCTTACGGTTGACACCGCCGACGAATAGCAGAAAGAACGCTGTCATCGCCGACGAAATGCCAACGGTAACCCAAACCGGGTTCCACCCGCGCAAGACCAGAGGGAGCAGAACATAGACGACAACAACACCCATGACAAGCAGCGAGATTAAGGCCTTGAGACCCTTTAGGCCGCCGATGAGTACTAACGAGAGGGCGAAGATGAGGGCAAGGGTCCGAAGCGGCGTCACGCGCGCGAAATCGACAAGCTGGTATTCCGGCGGACCCGTCTCCGTATCAAGACGTTGGATGACAACGGTGTCCCCAGGCTTGACTAGTAGGTCGTAATACGGCTGCCCAGTAATGACATTCGGTACGGCAACCGTCTCCCCTCGTTGCGATCCCTGCTGCAGACGGACCGAGACGGTCTGCTGTTCCATATCATCGTAGGCTCCTGGAATGACGCCGTCGGATTGAACAGCCGTTACCCGGCCGCGCAGCCGCACCCCTTCGAGGCCTGGCTCGGCAGCGAACGCTGTCTGCAGAGGGCCCAGTAATCCGGTACCAACGATCAGCAATAGATACAGCAGCAGAGAATTCCTCGTGTGCAACCCGCTTCCCCCTCAGTTCACCGTGGATATTGTAGATCGATGGCTTGCGACCGAAACTCAGGGTCGATAGGCGCTCGGCGCAGACGAGCCGAGTTAAGCACGACGTTGATCGAGCTTGTTGCCATAGCCGCTGCTCCTACAATCGGATGAATAAGCCCCATAAAAGCCGCCGGTATCGCAATGGCGTTGTAAAACCACGCCCAGAAGTAATTCTGGCGTATCTTGGCAAACACCGCCTGCGAGAGTTTGATAGCGGAAATCACAGACCCTAAATCGCTGCGGATCAGCGTGATATCAGCCGCTTCAATAGCGACATCGGTCCCCGTACCGAGAGCGATTCCGACATTGGCCTGTTTTAGAGCAGGAGCATCGTTGATACCGTCGCCCACCATAGCGACTGAGCCGTACTCCCTCTGAAGCCGCTGGACCTCCGCCACCTTACCATCAGGCAGTACTTCGGCCAAGACCCGGCTGATTCCTACCTGTTTGGCTATGGCATCTGCCGTCCGCTGGTTATCACCGGTGATCATAGCTGTCTTTATGCCCATGCTTTCCAGCTCAGCCACGGCCTGTGCCGCATCGTCCTTTAGAGTATCGGCCACGGCCACAAGGCCGGCCAGCTTCCCGTCCACAGCGACAAGCATGGCTGTCTTTCCTTCATTTTCCAGCGCCTCCATGCGAGCTTCGAGCGCGGTGTAGTCAACGTCCTGTTCGGCCATGAGGCGTCGACTGCCGACAAACACTCGACCCCCGGCAGCGACGCCGGTAACTCCCCGTCCCGTTAGAGCCTCAAACTGGGAAACAGTCTCCAGCGAAACATCGTCCTGGCGAGCCGCATCCACAATCGCCTGTCCCAGAGGATGCTCGGATAACGCTTCCAAACTACCGGCCCAGCGAAGCACCTCATCGCGAGCAAAACCCGAAGTGAACTCCACATCTGTGACCTCTGGTTTCCCTTTTGTCAGTGTTCCGGTCTTGTCAAAAGCAATAATCTTCGTCTGCAAGATGGTCTGGATGGCGTCGCCGCGGCGAATGAGTACGCCCTTTTCAGCCCCGCGGCCGCTGCCGACCATGATAGCCGTGGGTGTAGCCAGCCCGAGAGCACAAGGACACGAAATGACCAGGACCGCAATCGTGGCAAGCAGCGCCAAAGAAAGGTTCGGCAGGTCGGGATTGGTCCAAGGCAGATTAACTGTAGTAAGGACACTTCTGAAAACGTCCGGAAACAGCATCCACGACGCAAAGGCGGCCAAGGCAATAACGATAACGGCGGGCACGAAGAAGCCTGTAACACGATCAGCAAACTCCTGAATCGGCACTTTACTGCCCTGCGCCTCCTCTACCATCTTGATGACCTGCGCAAGAAATGTGTCACGACCAACTTTCTCAGCCCGCACGTGCAGATGACCCTGTTTGTTAATGGTGGCTCCAATCACGGGATCGCCGACGCTGCGCGTCACCGGCAGGGACTCTCCCGTAGCCATTGACTCGTCGAGCGTACTCTCTCCTTTGATGATTATGCCATCGGTCGGAATTTTCTCCCCTGGGCGAATCACCATGACATCGTCCACTGCCACTTCATCCAAAGGGACTTCCTGTTCAGTGCCGTCCACTAATACCCGCGCGGTTTTTGCTTCCATCTCTAGCAAGCGCTTGATGGCCTGTGAAGCTCGCCCTTTTGCCTTTGCCTCCAGAAACCGACCAACCATATGAAGGGTCATTATGCTTGCAGCCATCTCGATAAACGAACCGATGGGAAGCCAAAACCCCACGAAATTGAGTGAGTACGGTATCAGCGACCCCATTGTGACAAGCGTGTCCATGTTCGGACTGCCGCCGCGCACCGCGCGCCAGGTCGCTCGGTGTGTATCCCAACCAACAATGACAATCGGGACGAAACCGAGCACAGCAATAATCGGGAAATACAAAGGAACCGGCGCGACAAACATGTGCACAGCCATTAGCAGCATAATGGGGCCGGCAAACGCCGCTGCCACCCACATCTTGCGGGCTGCCTTAGCCAGTTTTTTCTCGTCGGCACCTATCTCCGAGTCGGATGAGGAATCCACATCCGGCAGCACTTCATAGCCTGCGTCCCGGATAACCGTTTTCAGTTCCGCGAGTTTGACCCGATCCGGATCGTACGCGACCGAAGCCTTTTCCACAGTCAAGTTAACATTAGCAGTTGTCACTCCAGGCGTTTTGCGCAGACTTTTCTCAATGCGCTGGGAACAGGCACTGCAGGTCATTCCGCCAATGCGCAGTGAAACCTGGCTTTCGCGTTCGTTGGCTTCAGCTTTGGCCTCATAACCCGCGTCCTGAACGACGTCAATCAGCGCATCCACACTCGTCTTCTGAGGCTCATATTCAATATATGCTTTCTCGACAGCAAAGTTGACCCGAGCTGACTGCACCCCAGCTGCTTTCTGCAGCGACCGTTCAATGGTGTTCGCACAGTTAGCGCAGGACATGCCTTCGAGAACAAGGGTCACCCTCTTTGGTTCAGTGGTAGTCAACGCAGCAGCTGTTTCCATGGTATATGCCTCCCAATTACCCCTTAGGGGTATATAAACTATTGTACCCCCTGCACTTCTATCTGTCAATTTCGTGACAAATGAGATAGCCAGGAGGAGTTCATGGATCAAAATGGAAAGTCTTGGCGAGACGTGCTCTAAGCGCCGCTGGAGAGAAGCGACAGCCCTATAGGAGGATGGATAACCATGTCTGAGACAACGCTGCGCTCCCTTCACATTGGGATTCCTAAGGAAATTATGGAAGATGAACGCCGCGTAGCAGCAGCACCCGAAGTCGTCCATCAAATGGTCGATGCCGGCGCCCTGGTAACAGTCCAATCTGGCGCCGGCCAGGGCTCATACTTCACGGATGACGTCTATGAGGCCGCCGGAGCGCGCCTGTGCGAGGATCCCCAGGATGTCTTTGCGAACGCCGATCTGATTCTCAAAGTCAAAGAACCTCGTTACAATACCATTCTTCAGCGTCATGAAGTTGATATGCTCCACGAAGGCCAGTTTCTGATCGCATTTCTGCACCCGGCGTCACCGGCGAATCACAAAATGGTTAAGGCATTGGCGGACCGCGGGGTCATCAGCTTCACACTAGATTCAATCCCCCGCATTTCCCGCGCACAGCCCATGGATGCCTTGACATCTATGAGTACAGTCGCTGGCTACAAAGGGCTGTTGATGGCGGCCAACCGTCTGCCGAAATTCATGCCAATGCTGGGTACCGCCGTCGGGATGATCCAGCCGGCGGAGGTGCTGGTTGTCGGTGCAGGCGTGGCCGGGCTGCAGGCCTTGGCCACAGCAAAGCGTCTGGGAGCCCGCATCAAAGCCGCCGACATCCGGCCAGAAGCCTGCGAGCAGGCGAAAAGCCTAGGTGCCGGAATCATCGATGTGGGAATTCCGAGCGAGGTGGCCGTCGGATCGGGTGGTTACGCGCGGCGGCTCCCCAGCGAATGGCTCACGAAAGAACGCGAGGCGTTGGCCAGCCACGCAGCCGCAGCCGACATCATTGTACTAAGCGCCCTTGTCCCTGGAAAAGTGGCTCCCGTCTTAATCACCGAGTCGATGGTCGAAGGCATGGCACCTGGTTCGGTAATCGTCGATATCTCGGCCGATCAAGGAGGAAACTGCGAGCTGACGGAAGCAGGCTGCCGCGTGCAGAGGCATGGAATACTGGTAGACGGCACCCAAAACATCCCCGGAACAGTCCCCAGCAGCGCTACGGCCATGTTCTCGAAAAACGTCTTCAATTTCCTTGGGTACTTGGTCAAAGATGGAAAGGTGCAGATGAACTTGGAGGACCCGATCATCGGAGAGACGGTGGTCACATACCGCGGACGTATCGTGCACGCCGGCACCAGAGAGGCGATGGGGCTCGACAGCGAGGGGGAAGAGAAAACGTGAGTATGGTATGGCTGGCAGTCATCTTCGTGATAGCCGCGTCCGTTGGATACAAAGTGATTAGTGGTGTTCCCAGTCTGCTGCATACCCCTTTGATGTCTGGTATGAATGCTCTTTCGGGAATTACCGTAGTGGGAGCCCTGGCTGCGGCCGGAGGAGCTGTCTACCTGAGCAGCCACGTGCTGGCATTTCTGGCGGTGACACTGGCGGCAGCCAATGTTGTAGGCGGTTTTCTGGTCACGCACCGCATGCTCAAGCTGTTTCGAACCAAGGAGCGAGGTGACACGCCGTGACATCCGGCCTCGACTTCCTGGGTTTTGGCGTCATTGCTGCCGTTCTTGTGGGCCTGCGTCTTCAGAACAACCCCAAATCGGCAGCGCTAGGTAACGGAATCGGAGCCTTGGCCCTGCTTATAGCTGTTACAGCACTCTTGCTGCGAGAGGGTTTGATCACTCACAGTGTACTTTGGGCTGCACTGCTCGCTGGCTGCCTTCTCGGCGGGACTTTAGCTCTAAAAGTCGCGATGATCCAGATGCCGCAGCTGGTGGCGTTGTTGAATGGGTTCGGCGGGGCAGCATCCGCTCTTGTTGTTCTGGCCGCACTACCGAATACACCATCCGCCCAGGGAGCCTTTATCGCGGGCGGATTCGCCCTAGCCATTGGAAGCCTAACTTTGGGCGGCAGCATCATCGCCGCGCTGAAACTCGATCAGCGGCTGCCCCAGCGCCCTTTGGTCCTACCCGGCCACAGCATCGCAAGTCTGCTCCTTCTGGCCAGCATCGTTACAGCCATCGTTCTGCTCGCTGCTGGAGCCCAAGCCATGAACATGTATGCTGCACTGCTCATCACTGGATTGGCCGCTATACTAGGAGCTGGGACCGCCGTGCGGGTCGGCGGCGCCGATATGCCCATCACGATATCGCTGTTGAACTCATTGTCCGGACTGGCCAGTTCGCTCGCGGGATTTGTACTGGCAAACCCCTTATTGGTAGCCGTGGGAGCCATCGTAGGAGCTGCCGGCTTCATCTTGACACAGATCATGTGCCGCGGCATGAACCGGGGGCTTCTGACCATCATCTTGGGAAGGACATCCGTCGCCGAGCCCCGCCCAACGTACTCTCACGACCAAACTGCCGACGAATCCGGTTCCTATGAAGCGGCAGAACGCCTCCTCCAGGAAGCGAACTCTGTTGCCATCATCCCAGGTTACGGCATGGCTCTGGCACAGGCGCAGTTTGAACTGAAAACCTTGGTGGGCCTGCTCGAGGATACCGGAAAACAGGTACAAATCATCATTCATCCGACGGCCGGCCGCATGCCGGGCCACATGAATGTACTGCTGGCCGAAGCCAATATACCGTACGAAAAACTCGTGACCCTAGAGGATGCCGGAAGCCTGGCCGACGTCGACGTGGCCTTGATCGTTGGAGCCAATGACGTCGTCAATCCCGCAGCATTGGAGACGAATACCGGCCCTATTTCCGGCATGCCTATCGTGCGGATAGATGAAGCGGCTCACATCATCGTCATGAACTTGGACACTCTTCCAGGGTACTCGGGAGTCCCCAACCCTATGTACAAGTGGAACAAGACCACACTTCTCTTAGGCGATGCCCAAGAAAGCCTACAGGCGATTCGCCGAACATGGCAGTCCGATGACTCCGACGCCGAAGACGTACGCGCAGCGACCGAGCTCTTGCTCAGCGCAAACCAGGTCGCCATAATCCCTGGCTACGGCATGGCATTGGCCCAAGCACAATTTAAAGTGAAAGAGCTGTTTGACACTCTGACGCAGAAGGGCTGCAAGGTCTTCATTGCCGTACACCCAGTAGCGGGACGAATGCCCGGACACATGAATGTGCTGCTGGCCGAAGCCGATATCGGTTACGATGTCCTGCTGGCTATGGATGAAGCCAATGAACACTTGCCAGCAACGGATGTGGCAGTGATCATTGGTGCCAATGATGTCGTCAATCCCGCCTCGCTAACCAAAGAAGGCACACCGATCTTCGGTATGCCAATCCTGAGGGCTGATCTAGCTTCTTG
>SLOG01000034.1 GCA_007132635.1 Limnochordia bacterium | reverse complement strand
CGGAGCGGATAAACTGCATCTCAGCCAGACGACATGCCAACACGGCCGTCCTCTGCTGTCCTTGGCTAGCATAAACCCGAGCACTCGTTCCATTCACGTTGAACGCTATGTCATCACGCTGTGGACCCACAAGTGAGTATCCTCTTTGGGTTTCTTCAGCACGCGCAACAGCAAGTTCCTCGGTAAGAAACGCGGAAAAGAAACTGCAGCTGGTGTCGCTACCTGTTTTCGCTTCGCGTCCGGAAGGGACGTAGATCAACTCTAACTCTTCTCTTCCGCTGCTTATTTGGCGGTGCATGAGCCTACTAAGCAGACCTAATTTATGAATGGTTTGGCACCGCTTGGCCATAATCCTAGCACCGACAGAGATGAGATTCTGGTCATATATCTCTAACACTTCTTTATTCCCTTTTCCATATCGAATATCCTTCAACAATCGGTTTCTCTGCTGGAGAATTCTTGCGTAATCTGTGAGAAAACTACGGTAAATGGGATCCACTTGGCAGATTTCGTTATCTAAGAAGCGACGTCTGATACTGGGCGATCCTTTTACTAGTTGAAGATCGTCAGGGGTGAACAAGACCACATTTAGATGGCCAACGAAATCTCCCGGATTCGTCTTTTGGCCATTTACATAGAGTGTCTTAGGGGAGCTGTCTGTGAGACGAGCTTCTAGCGTTATCTCTGCATTACGGATAATGCGCCCTTGTACACGGCAGCCATGAGTCTTGTGTTGGATGACTTCGTTGTCCTGTTGAGTCCTATAAGAGCGTCCAAGAGCCAGCAGGTAGATACTCTCTAGCAGATTGGTTTTACCTTGGGCGTTCTGGCCCACAAAGACATTGAGTTCAGGGCTGAATTCCAGCCGCAGTTGATTATAGTTTCGGAACTGTTTGAGATTTATAAGGTTAATCCACATCCGAAAGAACCTGCAGCGAAACAGCATCATCAATGGTGACAGAATCACCCGGATGGATTTGCCTTCCGCGGCGAGTTTCGGTTTGTTCGTTGACCTTAACTCTTCCGTCTTGAATAAGTGCTTTTGCCTCTCCTCCTGATTGGACAACCGCAGCCCATTTAAGAAGTTGATCGAGACGGATTGAATCTCCTCGGATGGTTATTGACGGCATTTTTTGTTCCTCCTGACTCAATCTCCTTAGTAATGGACTTAGTAATGGACTTAGTAATGGAGACGAATAGGCATGATGATGTACAGATGCTTGTCCGATTCTTGTTTCTTAAAGACAGCAGGACGAAAGTCGCCATTAAACTGAAAGGTTAGTGACTCTTCTTTCGATGCTTTCAACATATCCTGGAGGAAGCGCGCCGAATAAGCAGCTTTTCCGTTCTCCCCAGCGTGCTCAACGGTGATCTGCTCTCGAAAATGGCCAATTGATGACGGCGGTGTTGAGAGCTCCAAAACTCCATCCTGCACATCGAGGATAATCGGTTGATTGTCTTCCGTTTGGAGAAGTGCAGCTCGCTCGACAGAAGCCAATAATGTCTGTCTCCTGACATTTATCGAAATCGGCTGTTCCTTGGGAAATAACAGTCGGTACTGCGGGAACTCAGCGTTAATAAGTCTTGATGAAAAAATCGTATCATCATATGCAACAATGAGCTGGTCGTCGGAAATGCCAATGACTGCCTCTCCCTTCGTAGGTAAGCTTCGGAAGATCTCAGTTACACTGGATGTTGGGACAATGGCTTTGTGATTCTGCGAAAAAGCGTCTGCCAGGTCCTCTTGAATGAAGGCCAAACGACTTGAGTCAGTGGCAACAGCATTAACTGAGTCTTCGTTGAACTCAAAAAGAATACCCATAAGAGCAGGTTTTGTTTCGTCTCGCGATACCGAAAAAATGGTGTTGCGGATCAGCGTATCCAAGGTCTGAACAGGGAGCTTTATGTGTTCCTCCGGTACTTGAGGTAAAATGGGAAAGTCTTCTTTGTTATACAGAGGCAGCGATAACTCAACCGTTCCTGCCGTGATCTCTAATTTTCCGTCCTTTTCAGAAAAAATAATAGGTTCATCTGGCAGTCTTCTGACGATCGAAGCAAGTAGTCGTCCATTAACGATACAGTTACCCGTTTCGACAACCTGGATTTCAATTTGAGTCTGAATCCCCAACTCTAAGTTTGTACTGCGCAGAAGGAGTCGTTGAGTGCCTTCTGTTTCTAAGAAGATGCCGTTCAAAACAGCTAGGGTTTCCTGTGAAGTTACAGCTCGTTCTACGAGGTTTATTGCGGGAAGCAGGTCTGATTTTGAACACTGGCAGTGCATAATTATACCTCCTGTGAATAAACATTCAGATGATGCACTGGTCGTTGATCATTAATCAAATGGTAGTAGTAATAGTAGTAGGACATGTGGATTTGTGGAAAAGCGGCTGTGTTTCCTTGCCTAAGGGGTGCTGCTTCTCTCCTAACCTGTTGACACTTGGCGCGAACTATCCACAGAATGCACAGTTACGCTTGAACAGAAAACTCTGTCCACAGGAAGTCGACATGCTTTCCCGAGAGTTGTCCCCAACAGAAGTCATTGTTTTTGAACGGTCTCAATCAACTCTCTTATCGTAACCTGCAGTGAAGGATCGAGTTTCATGTCCTTCTGGAGTTTTTCGCAAGCATGAATAACTGTTGTATGGTCACGGCCTCCAAACTCTTCCCCTATTTTTGGAAGCGAAAAATCAGTGAGTTCTCGCGAGAGATACATGGCGACTTGACGAGGAAAGGCTATCGATCGGGTTCGTTTTTTTGAGCGCATCTCCGTGGATTTTATCCCGTAGTGGCCAGAAACTGCTTGTTGAATGCGTTCAATTGTAATCGGCTTTTGTCTTTGGGACGACAGGATATCTCGTAATGAGTCTTCCGCTATACTCAACGAGATGGAAGAGTTGTGGAGATTAGCGAAAGCTACAACACGGATAAAAGCTCCCTCTAATTCTCGGATATTACTTTGAATATGTTTTGCGATGTAGGCCAGCACCTCGGGATCAACAACGACATTCTCTGTCTCTGCTTTTTTTCTCAAGATGGCAATGCGAGTCTCTAAATCAGGTGCCTGAATGTCGGTTGTCAAACCCCACTCAAACCTACTCCGCAGCCTCTCTTCAAGTGTAGGAATTTCCTTCGGCGGTCGGTCTGAGGAGATAATCAGTTGTTTGTTGGCTTCGTAAAGAGTGTTGAATGTATGGAAGAATTCCTCTTGGGTTGATTCTTTTCCAGCGACGAACTGGATGTCGTCAATCAATAAGATGTCCACACTGCGATACTTGCCTCGAAAATCCACCATGGACTTTCGCCCAATGGCGTTTATCAAATCATTTGTAAACGTCTCGCTTGTTACGTACACAACATGAACACTCGGGTCACTGTCCAGCGCGTAGTGACCAATGGCATGCATCAAATGAGTTTTTCCTAGACCCACTCCACCATAAAGAAAAAGAGGATTGTAAGCACGGGCAGGGGCTTCAGCTACGGCTAAAGAAGCAGCGTGAGCAAAACGGTTGGAGTTACCAACAACAAATGTGTCAAAAGTGTATTTTGGGTTCATTACACTTGAGACGGGGTCTTTCTCCTGGGGCTCATCTGTTGGTTTCGGTTTTGCTCTGGCAACGGGTTGTGAATGTGAATGCTTAATATTGCCTGGAACACTGAAGCGAAGCTCCCAGTCATTGTTCGCCACATGGCGAAGGGTTTTTCTCAGCGCAATCGCGTAGCGAGCCTCAACCCAATCGCGAGTGAACTCGTTGGGGACTTCGATAAACAGGGTATTTCCATCGAGGTGACTTGCTCGGCAATTCTTGAGCCAAGTCTCGAAGGATGGTTTGGCGACCTCATTAGCCATAATAGTGAGGACTTGATCCCAAATGGTCGACAACTGCTCCATTCCATGTGCCTCCTCAAAAGACGCTAACGACATGTTCTTGATGTTATCCACAGGATCCTTCTTGAACGGACGAGTTGTAGATGGCTGTGCAAGGGAAAAGGCACATTTTCTTCACAAGCATCGTAGTAGAGAAACCCTTTTAAGAGAGGGTTTCTCGAAGTTATCCACAAAACAAACAGGTTATCCACAGAGGATGTTGGATTAACAGGAAACAACGCTGTGTTGGTTGGAAGGACACAAAATCCACAAATTCATCCACAGGCGAAGGGGTTGAGGAAAACCAATCGAATAAATAAAGGAGCACGATGACTGCTGAGAGCAGAAAAACTTGTCTCCATAGGGAAATCGGTGGTGTGGATAGCGGCAATCCACACAGTTATCGACAGTCTGTGGATAACAAAGAGGTTAATGCGGCGCATGGTTGACATTTTAACAGATGCAGGTTAGGTTATCAACAAGATTGTGGATAGCTTTTTTAGCTTGAAGGTGCATGGATACGTGCTTTCAACCTTGACATTTCGGTTCATTGTGCTATATAATTTAGAGCGTATGGCTTTCCGAGAGGGGGTTATCTAGTGAAACGCACATTTCAGCCAAACAATCGTAAGCGGAAGAAAAATCACGGTTTTCTAGTTAGAATGCGCACAAAGGGTGGCCGGCGAGTGCTTGCCCAGCGTCGACGCAAAGGGAGAAAGAAGTTATCTGCGTAGCTTTTGACCCGGAGACGGGTCTTTCTCTCTTTCTAGGAAGGCGTTGATTTTCTCCGCTTTTCCACGGACGAGGGCATCACAGCACCTCGTTTACCTGGCATTTAAGGCAAACGAGGTGAACCGGCACTCGTCAAAATCGAGAAGATGAACAGCCTTCTAGGGGGTCCTGCATGATTGACAGCCTGAAAAAGCCCGAGGAATTTCGAACAGTGTTTCAAAATGGGAGTATGCGTTTTGGGCGTTATGTGGCTGTTCATTTGTTGTGGAATGAAAGCGAGAAAATCCGGATCGGCGTATCAGCAAGCAAAAAGGTCGGCAAAGCTGTTGTAAGAAACCGTGTTAAGCGGAGGATCAAGGAAGCACTGCGTGATGTTAGTTCAAGTATCCTGCCGGGTGTCAGTATTGTGGTAGGATGCAAGGCTAAGAGCAGCCACGCCTCGTACTGGGAGCTGCGGGAGGATCTTTCGCGTACTTTGAAGGGATTGGGAGCATTAAGGTAGAAAGATAGGCGGTGGATTGCTTTGACTAGGTTGGCTTTGCTGTGTATTCGGTTTTACCAACGAGTAATATCGCCGCTCAAACCGCGTTCATGTCGGTTTTTTCCAACTTGCTCAGAGTACGCGTATGAAGCTGTGCGGAGGCATGGTTGGCGAGGAATGCGGCTGTCTCTGCGGAGGATTTTGCGCTGCCATCCTTGGCATCCGGGTGGTTTCGACCCGGTGCCCTAGGAAGGTGTCGATTATATCCGCCTTCTAGAGGATGGGTGAGGAGGATTTCTATTGGGCATTATGCAGTATATTACGGGAGGTTTGCAGTGGCTGCTTGATCTCTTCGTAGGGATCACGGGGAGTTATGGTTTGGCGATCATTGCTGTAACTTTACTTATTAGGTTTATTATGTATCCGCTCACCCTGAATCAGACGAAAAGCATGGCCGCTATGAAAGAACTGCAGCCAAAGCTGAAAGAACTGCAGGAGAAGTACAAGAGCGAACCAAAAGTGTACCAAGAAAAAACGATGGAACTGTATCGCGAGCACAAAGTGAATCCACTGGGAGGATGTCTCCCAATGTTGGTTCAGCTTCCCTTTTTGTGGGCGTTTTTTCGAGTTCTTCAGGATCTGGGCGGCGGAGACGAAGCTCAATTTCTGGGTCTGTGGGACCTGAGTCTCAGTGCGTGGGAGGTCATTCAGGAGCTTTTGGCTTCTCCTGACGTTTCTGTTTTCGCTCTAGCATTTGGTGTTATTGTGGCTGCGTCGCTGCCGTTGATTTCATCAGCAACAACGTTTTGGCAGATGACCATGACAGCGACGGATCCGTCTCAGAAGACAATGATGATGGTGATGCCGGTCATGATTGGTGTCTTCAGTTTCAACTTCCCGGCAGGTCTCGTACTGTATTGGGTCGTGAGCAACTTGTTTTCCATTGGCCAACAGTTTATGATAACCAAAGATAATCGGGTGTTGGAGCAAGGGGGACGTGCAGAATGAAATCGGTGGAGGTTAGTGCAAGATCCGTAGAAGAAGCCATCGAGGAAGGCTTGGCGAAACTGGATTCAGTTCGGGATGATGTTAACATATCTGTGCTGGAAGAAGGTTCCAAAGGTCTTTTCGGTTTGTTGGGTTCAAGACAGGCCCGCGTGCGGCTTGAGATTAAGCCAACCATAGGTTGGAAGGCAAGGGCAGTCGATAGTTTTCTCCGGGAGCTTCTTCACCGCATGGACATTGATACAGAGGTCCAGGTGGAGGTTAACGGAGACCGGATTGAGGTGGACATAACTGGCGAGAACCTCGGGCTTCTCATCGGACGAAGAGGCCAAACGTTAGATTCGCTGCAGTACATCGTCGGTCTCGTTGTAAACCGAGAGGGCGGTGACTGGGTTCGTGTCATTGTCGATGTTGAGGGGTATCGCGATCGGCGTGAAGAAACGCTTCGGTCTCTTGCACGACGGTTGGCAGGAAAATCTACGGCAACAGGACGCCGAGTCGCTCTGGATCCTATGAACGCCATGGATCGACGGATAGTCCACAGTGAACTGCAGGTAATTGATGGGGTAGATACCCATAGTGAAGGGAAAGACCCCTATCGAAGAGTCATCATTGTTCCAAAGCGATCACAAGAGCGTGCCTAGGGTACGCTCTTTTCTTTACATTTCTTTCTCAGAATGGATCGGGAGAGGTGTTGAGCATGCAGACAGACATTATTGCGGCGATTGCAACGGGTTTGGCTGAGTCTGGAATCGGCATTGTACGTGTCAGCGGCGCTGGATCCATTCCGCTTGTCGATAGTCTATTTCGTCCACTCAAGTCTCGGTCGCTAGCAGAGACGACTCCTTATCGTATGCGGCTTGGGAAGGTTGAAGACGAGGGTCAGACCGTTGATGAGGCATTGGTGGTTGTTATGAAAGCTCCGCACTCTTATACCGGGGAGGACGTTGTGGAGATCCAGTGTCACGGAGGGGTCGTTGTGATGCAGCACATCCTTGATCTAGTTCTGCGGCGAGGAGCTCGGTTAGCCGAACCCGGGGAGTTTACCAAGCGGGCCTTCCTCAATGGAAGGCTGGACTTGACTCAAGCAGAAGCCGTCATTGATGTGGTCCGATCGAAGACCTCTACTGGCTTGTCGGTTGCAGTCGATCAGTTAGAAGGATCTCTGAGTCGACGCATCCGCTGCGTTCGTGATGAGCTGCATTCCTTACTGGTGCGGATCGAGGCATCCATTGACTTCCCTGAAGACGATATCCCAGAGGTTGAGCTGGTAGAGATGGAAGCAGTCATTGCGAATACTCTATTGAAGCTGCGAGCTCTCTTAGCAACCGCTGATGAAGGTCGCATTTACCGCGAAGGCATTAAAACAGTGATAACAGGTAAACCAAATGTTGGCAAGTCGAGTCTGCTAAATCGGCTCTTGAACGAGAACAGGGCTTTGGTGACGGAAGTACCTGGCACGACTCGAGACGTTATTGAAGAAACACTGAATTTGAAGGGAATTCCACTGCGGCTTCTCGACACTGCGGGTATTAGGGAGACCGAGGACTTAGTGGAACAACTAGGTGTGCGGCGTGCGAAAGAATTGGTTCAGGAAGCCGATTTTGTGATTCACGTGCTGGACGTAAGCGACCCTTTAAGCTCAGAGGATTTCATGATTCTAGATATGGTGAAGTGTAGAAAGGCTATCGTCGTGATCAATAAGACAGATCTCACGGCGCGTTGGCGAGCGAGTGAGCTGCAGCTTTCGGCGAGCATTCCTGTTGTGGAGATTTCGCTTCTTCACGATAGCCTAGAGAAGCTCATAGAGGAGATCGTGGATGTGGTTATGGACCGGTCTGTTTCGCAGCAGCACAGCGCACTGCTGACTCGGACGCGTCACAAACAGGCAGTAGAAAAGTCTCTCGAGGATCTTGAACAAGCACGCGCCACCTTGGACGAAGGGTTGCCCGTCGACTTGATTTCGATTGGAATCCAAGGGGCGTTAGAGAATTTGGGCGAAATTGTCGGTGAGACGATTAGGGATACAGTTATTGATGAGATTTTCTCCCAGTTTTGCATTGGGAAATAGAAGGGATGGCTTGCGGTGGCTCAGTATGATGTGATCGTCGTAGGAGGAGGCCACGCTGGCTGCGAAGCTGCGCTGGCTTCTGCCCGTCTAGGGTGTAGGACGCTGCTTATCACGCTTAATATTGACACTATCGCTCTAATGTCGTGTAATCCGGCTATAGGTGGTCCTGCAGCAAAGAGCCATCTTGTGCGCGAGGTTGACGCTCTAGGAGGCGAGATGGCTCGCGCGATCGACGAAGCGTTCTTGAATATCCGCATGCTCAATTTGAGTCGTGGTCCAGCCGTGCATGCCCTCAGGGCCCAGGCAGATAAACGCCTGTATCAAGCGCAGATGGCATTAGCCCTTCAGACGCAGACCAATCTGTGGGTGAAACAGGGAATCGTGACGGACTTGTGTGTCGATGGCGGCAGTGTGGTAGGTGTGAGGACAAAAACGGGAGTTGAGCATCGCAGTCAAGCAGTGGTTTTGGCTGCCGGCACTTTCTTGGGTGGAGTGTTAGTGTTTGGAGATGTGCGATATCCTGGCGGAAGGCAGGGAGAACCGAATGCCCAAGAACTGGCCGATAGCCTTAGAAAGCATGGGATTGAGCTGGCAAGGTTCCAGACGGCAACTCCTCCACGCGTTCACGGGGCGACTGTTGATTACGATAGACTGGTGCGGCAAGACTGTGAGGATACGGGCTTGCGGTTCTCGTATGATACAGACGGAACCCAAGTCGTGCAGCAGCTGCCTTGTTGGTATACTCGCACGACAGAGCGGACTATCGCAGTGATCCAGGCGAACCTGCACAGGTCGCCTATACAGTCAGGTTCGGTGGGGGGGAAAGGGCCTCGGTTTTGCCCGTCTATTGATAGGAAAGTCCTGCGCTTTCCCGAGAAGACGGATCACCAAATCTTTCTAGAGCCCGAAGGACGGATGACGAAAGAGATGTACTGCTTAGGTCTG
>SLOG01000146.1 GCA_007132635.1 Limnochordia bacterium | reverse complement strand
TATGAGACTGTGATGGAGACCACGGACAATGAAGAACGCATCGAGGCAGGTAAAGAGATTCTGCGTGCCCAGGCACACCATCTCTTCCAACTCGGGACTGTAGGCCGCGTGCCGGCTGTTCTCATTGCTAACAGGGATCTCCGGAACCTTCCGGACTGGGCCATCTGTACCCAGTGGGGTATGCCGTTGGCAGAGCTAGTGTACTTTGAACAGTAAGTAGTCGGTTGATCGTACCTTGGGCACTCAACTACCGGGCCTTTACGGCCTGGTAGTTGAATGTTTGTGCTAGGGGATTTTCCAGTTTGGTGCAGGTCTTAACCTGCTGGAGGGGGTTTCACATGCTCGGCTATATAGCGCGTCGACTGCTGCAGTTGATTCCGCTGCTGATTATGATCTCATTTCTCAGCTTCCTCATTATCGATCTGCCGCCAGGTGATTATTTGAGCACGCATATTGTGCAGCTGCAGCAGTCTGGCGGGGACATTGCAGAAGAGCAGATTGCTCGCCTAAAAGCCCGTTACGGGCTGGATCGACCCTTTCATCAGCGGTACTTCCTTTGGATTTGGCGCATTGTGTCCCAGGGAGATTTCGGCCGATCGTTCCAATGGAATGCACCCGTGGCCGAAGTGATGGGTGAGCGGCTTGCGCTTACGATGGTGATCAGTATATGTACCATGATATTTGTCTGGGTTGTCGCCGTACCCATTGGGGTCTTCTCGGCGACGCGGCAGTATTCTGTATTCGACTACGTGTTTACGTTTTTTGGGTTTCTCGGTCTCGCGGTGCCCAATTTCCTTCTAGCTTTGGTGCTGATGTATATATCCTATGCCCACTTCGGGGTCAGTATTACGGGGTTGTTTTCTCAGGAATATGTGGATGCTGCTTGGAGCTTGGGCCGCGTGATCAATATGATGCAGCGCATTTGGGTACCCGTTGTGGTTGTGGGGACCGCAGGCACAGCTGGGATAATCCGTGTAATGCGAGGCTGCCTGCTGGATGAACTGCGCAAGCAGTACGTAGTTACCGCGCGGGCCAAAGGCTTGACCGAGAGTCGTCTGCTGTTTAAATATCCTGTTCGGATCGCGATTAACCCACTTATCAGTACGGTGGGGTGGCTTCTTCCCGGCATCGTGTCCGGCGAAGCCATCGTATCGATTGTGCTGAACCTGCCCACGACTGGACCGATTCTGTTGCGGGCGCTGCAGGTTCAGGATATGTATCTGGCCGCGAGTTTTGTGCTGCTTTTGAGTGTTCTGACCGTTATCGGGACGCTGATATCCGACATACTGCTCGCATACGTCGATCCGCGAATTCGGTACGAGAGGGGGTAGGTGCAGTGAGTGTGGATATGAACAACGTTGAGAGGTCCGAAAGTCAGGCAGACGGTTCCTTGGATGTCAGCAAAGAGAAATACTATATGGCGTCTCAGTGGCAGCTGATGTGGTGGCGGTTTCTCAAACACAGGTTGGCTATTGTTGGCACAGCCGTATTGGCAGTGCTGTATCTCATCGTCATCTTTGCGCCGTTTTTGAGTCCCTATGCGACCAACACGCGCTTCGCCGCCTACCAGTATGCACCACCGCAAAGGATTCGTTTCTACGACCCAAACGACGGGTTTTCTCTGCGTCCCTTTGTCTACGGCCTCAAAGGTACTCGAGATATGGAGACCTTTCGGCAGATTTTCGAAGAGGACAAATCGGAGAAACACTACATCAATTTCTTCGTCCGAGGCACTGAGTATAAGCTGTTAGGTCTCTTTTCGGCGGATATTCATCTGTTTGGCGCGGAAGACCATCCGATTTTCCTGTTTGGCTCGGATCGTTCGGGGCGAGATCTCTTTACTCGTGTGCTGTATGGTGCCCAGATATCCCTTACCATAGGCCTTGTGGGTGTGTTTCTCAGCTTCATCTTGGGGACGATATTGGGTAGCATATCCGGTTTCTACGGTGGTGTGCTGGATACGATCATCCAGCGGATCATTGATATGCTCATTTCGATTCCTACGATTCCGCTCTGGATGGCCCTGTCGGCGGCTCTGCCTCGAGATTGGCCGATCACGCAGATGTATTTTGCCATCGTTGTGGTGCTGTCCCTGGTAGGCTGGACTGGCCTTGCACGAGTCGTGAGAGGCAAATTCCTTTCTTTGCGCGAAGAGGGCTTCGTGATGGCAGCCCAGTATGCTGGTGCCAGTGACTTTTGGATTATCACCAAACACCTTCTGCCTTCGTTTCTGAGCTACATCGTTGTCTCCATTACGCTGAGCATCCCACAGATGATTTTGGGTGAAACCGCGTTGAGTTTTCTGGGGTTAGGGCTGCAGGCGCCAGCCGTCAGTTGGGGTGTTTTGCTCCAGGATGCGCAGAATATTCGAACTGTTGCCCATCATCCGTGGCTGTTGATTCCGGCTCTGTGGATTATCGTCACTGTGTTGATGTTCAATTTCTTAGGCGACGGCCTCAGGGACGCAGCGGATCCGTACAGCACTTGAATCACTTTTCTTAGGGGGAACTTGGTATGCTGTTGATGTTTGCTTTGTTTTTTGTCATCCTGCTCCTTGTATGTCTGGGTGGTATTGCGCTGGTACACCGCCTGGTGGACAGTCACATAGGCAGCAAACATCGTGATGCAGAGTCAATTCTGCAGACCGGCACACCACCGGAGGAGTGGTTGAAGCCATTTCAAAGGCGCGGCACTCTGCCCGATGATCGGACAGTTCAAGAAAAGATTCGCAAGAGTTGCAGCACCCGTCTCAACAAGCTCATCGAGTACTTTGAGAAAACGACTCTTGTTGAGGATGAGGAAACTCGCGGGATCCTGCTCGAAGAGCTGTCTGAGGTTCGTCGTCAATGGGCCAGTCAACAGTCTCTTGGAGAAGCAAGTGCGCGTGTTTGGACAGAGGGAGGAGGAAAACCTGTTGGCGAAGTTACTCGAGATCAAAGATCTGCGGACGTATTTCCACGTGGATGAAGGCACGGTCAAGGCTGTGGACGGCGTCAGCATTTCGATAGATAGGCAGCAAACGGTTGGCATTGTCGGAGAGAGCGGCTGCGGGAAGACGATAACGGCTCAGTCTATTCTGCAGATCATGCCCCATCCGGGCCGCATCGAGGGTGGTCAGATTCTCTACTATCCAGATCCTGATGGTGAGCCGGTGGATCTGGCGGCGCTGAGTCCGAGAGGCAGAAAACTCCGGGCCATGCGAGGCAATGAGATAGCTTTTATCTTTCAGGAACCCATGTCGGCCCTGAGTCCGATTCACACCATTGGAAATCAGATCATGGAAGCGCTGATGATCCACAATGACGGCATGTCGCAGTCGGAGGCAAGGCAGAAAGCCTTGGCTATGCTGGAGAGCGTTGGAATGCCCAATCCCGAACAGCGGATCGATGAATATACGTTTCAGCTAAGCGGGGGAATGAGGCAGCGTGCCATGATCGCCATGTCTTTAGCTTGCAGCCCCAAATTGCTGATTGCAGACGAACCGACTACAGCCATCGATGTGACGCTGCAGGCTCAGATTTTGGAGCTGCTGAAGCGGCTTAAAGACGAGCAGGGTATGTCCGTACTCATTATCACCCACGATTTGGCGGTGGTAGCCGAGATGGCTGACGAAGTCGTTGTAATGTACCTTGGCAAGGTAGTCGAACGCGGTTCGGTAAAGGATGTCTACAAAAACCCGAGTCACCCTTATACCCGGGCGCTTCTGGACTCAATTCCAAGAGTTGGGCAGGAACGCCGGAAGTTCCTGACCGCCATTAAAGGTACGGTGCCCGATCCATATTCCATCCCCAAGGGCTGTGAGTTTCAGCCGCGGTGCGAGCACGCTATGGAAGGGCTCTGTGAAGTCCGAAAACCCGAATACGCTGAGATTTCGCCGGGCCATATTGCTCGCTGCTTTCTCTACACCCATAACGAGAGCGAGGTGGGCTAACGGTGGCAGAGCAAGCTGTGGATTTTCTGCTGAAAGTTGATGACCTGAAAACCCACTTTCCTATCCGCAAGGGATTCCTGCGGCGAGTTGTCGGCGCTGTCAAAGCCGTGGATGGTGTGAGTTTCACTATTCGAAAGAAAGAGACCCTCGGCGTTGTGGGCGAGAGTGGCTGTGGAAAAACCACGTTAGGAAAGACCATCATGCGAGGCGAAGAACCCATCGGTGGAGAGATTCTTTATAACAATGACGGCACTATCGTGGATCTCTTGGGGTTGAGCGGTGACAAACTGCGCGAGATGCGCAAGCATATACAGATGGTGTTTCAAGACCCCTTCACCTCGTTAAACCCCCGCATGACGGTGCGAGACGTCATAGGTGAGCCGCTCCTCATTAACAAGATGAGTAAGGGAAAAGCTCTTGACAGTATCGTATCACAGCTGATGCAGGATGTCGGTTTGGATGCCAAGTATCTGCGCCGTTATCCGCATGCGTTCAGCGGGGGGCAGCGTCAACGCATCGGTATCGCCCGAGCGTTGGCTTTGAATCCCAATTTGGTCCTGGCTGACGAACCGACTTCAGCCTTGGATGTATCAGTGCAGTCGCAGATACTTAATCTGATGCGCAGACTGCAGGACAAGTATGACCTTTCTTATATGTTCATCTCCCACAATCTAAGTGTAGTTGAGCATATCAGCGACAAGATGGCGGTGATGTATGTCGGCAGTTTCGTGGAATGCGGGGACACGCAGACGCTGTTTAGCCAGCCAAAACATCCCTACACCGAGGCGCTTTTGTCTGCCGTACCGCAGTCCGATCCCGAAGTTGAACGCGAACGAGTAATCCTTTCGGGCGATGTCGCTGATGCAGGGCATCTTCCGACTGGCTGCTCGTTCCATCCGCGGTGTCGCTATGCGCAGGATCGGTGTAAATCTGAACGGCCTGAACTCAAGGCTCGCGGGGACGATCCGGAGTATCTCACTGCCTGTCATTACTCAGAAGAACTTGATCTCCAAGGCATTGGGGGATATAAGAGGTAAGGAGCAGTGAGGACCAACAGTCTTAAAAACACCGCCTGGACTAGGGTTGATGTGAGTCCGGGCGGTGTTTCCATATCTCATCGATCGGAGGGAGCCTTTCGCGCCGTCTGCTGGATCGGATCCCAGACTCCGTTGTAAGGGGGAGCATAGGCTAGATCCAGTTCCAGCAGCTGTTCAATGGTGAGGCCGCTGTAGAGTGCTGTGCTCAAAACGTCGATTCTCTTGTCGGCACCGCTGCCAATGGCCTGAGCTCCCAGAAGAAGCCGAGTGACGGGGTCATACACCAGACGTACAGCGAGTTGTCCTGCTTCCGGCATGTAACCAGCATGCGCGCCGGTCTCATGATCGACAACCGCAGCCGGACGATGGATGGCTTCCGCCTCCAGTTTCGATAGTCCGGTGCGGGCGGCCGTGAGTTCAAAGAAGCGGAAAATGGCTGTACCAACAACGCCTCCAAACGGTGTCTTTGTCCCCAGCATGTTGAGTGCGGCGAGCTGTCCTTGTTTGTTGGCGGTCGTGCCCAGCGGTACGTAATCGTCAGTCTGTTTGATGCGGTGATAATGGACAGCACAGTCGCCAGCAGCGAACACATCGGTTACCGATGTCTCGAGATATTTGTTGATCTTCACAGCGGTGCTGGGATGCTTGGTAAACTCGGTTCCCAGAAACCCCGAATTGGGTGTGATGCCCACAGCCACGATGACAATGTCCGCTGGGAAGCTCCCGTCCTCAGTGACGACCTCCGTGACCGATTCGCCACCGCGCAGTTCGCAAACCTCGGCATTGAGGTGCACCGTGATGCCGTGCCGCTCAGCCTCCTGCAGCAGGCGATTACTCATCTCGGGATCAAAGTTTCGTGCAAGGTACGGCTGTCTTTCGAAAATGCTAACCTGCTTGCCTAAGTGTGCAAGGTTTTCGGCGACCTCCAGGCCTATGTAGCCGCCGCCGATGACGGCAGCATGCTGCGCGTGCTGGAGTTCATCTTTAATCTGCTCAGCATGGGCAATCGTCTTTAGTACATGCACGCCGGGAAGATCGATCCCAGGAAGACCTGGAATAATAGGGCTAGCCCCTGTCGCTACAAGCAGTCGATCATAGGTGAACGAAAACGGCTCGTCCTTGTTAAGCTTCCGGCCAGATACGGTCTTTCGCTTGGGATCAACGTTTGTTGCTTGGTGATAGGCTAACGCGTTGATGCCGTAGCGGTCGCGAAACTCCTCTCGCGATCGGGCCACCAAACTCTCCGTGGAGTTCACTATCCCTCCGAGAAAGTAAGGCAGTCCGCATTGAGCATACGAGTACTGATCCGTCTCCTCCAATACCGTAATGTCAGGGTTATCACCGAAGCGAACTAACTGCATGGCAGCACTCATGCCGGCGGCATCACCGCCAATTATGATGTAGTGCATTAGTAATTCCTCCCATTCCTGCTGTTTAGTCTCTGTATTCTGTTGTCTACTGCCAGATCCTTCTTCGCGCATGCAATCTAGGAGGAATAGCAGCTTCGGTATGCGAAGTAAAACAAGGAGTCTGGTTTGCTTGGAGTGAGAAACTGCCAATGTCAAATGGGAAACGCCCGTCGTATAAAGAAATTGCCTGCTTTTTCCTGCCTCTGTCAGCCACCAACCTGATGCTCACCTTTTCGCACTCGATTGTCAATGCTGGAGTGGCCCGCACATCTAACCCAGAAGTGGCTCTGGCTGCCTATGCTCTGGCCCGTAGTTTGGTGCGGATGATTGAGAATCCGGTGTTTATGGTGCGTCAAACCGTCGCCTCTTTGGTCAAAGACCAGGAGTCCTATCGTCAGGTCCGCCGGTTTGTGTACATACTGACTGCCTGTGTCATGGCCGTGATTGCACTTTTAGGATTCACCCCATTGGGCCTATGGGTATTGGAGACCGTCATGGGTGCTTCCCCAGAAGTTGCGGCAGAGAGCCACATGGCCCTGGGTATTCTTTTCCTGTTGCCCTTTGCGGCCGTAACGAGGAATCTGTACCATGGAATTGCCATTATCAGCCGGCAGACCATGATGGTGCCGAAATCATCACTGATACGTCTGGTTCTCATGAGCGGTCTGATCTTCAGTTTAGCCCTCTATACTGAACTGCCCGGCGCCGTGAGTGCCAGCATCTCATTTGTTGGGGCCTTTATGGCTGAGGCAATGCTGATGCGCTGGCGAGCCAAGCCCCTACTGCGGGATGGGTCGGTTTTGCCCAAACGAGGAACGAAGAAGCTGGCGGTGGGCAGCATTGCTCGTTTCTTCCTTCCCTTGGTACTCACAACACTTGTGGCCACGGCATTCGGCCCACTGATCAATGCCGGGTTGGCCCGGTCGATGAATCCGACCATTGCGCTATCTGCCTTCGCCGTCGGCAATGCGCTGGGGCAGATTTTCGTGGCCCCCATGAACATGCTGCATCAATGCACCCTCGCGTTTACGTCGGTCGGGGTTCCGATAACCTACATGATTACGCGACGCTTTGTCATCGGATTTGCCATGATAGCGAGTGTCCTTTTGGCCGTGATCAGTTTCAGCCCCATTGGTACATTTCTGTTAGAAACGCTGATAGGGATCTCGGGTGAGGCGGCCGAATCGGCGCAGAAGGTCATGCAGGTCAAGAGCCTGCTGCCTTTGGCTTTGGGCTGGCGGGAGTATTTGTGGGGGATCTTTATGCAGCAGCATATGACTAAGCTTATCGGCAGTGGGAAGGCTGTTAACCTAGTCGTACTGGTTGGTGTGTTGTCGTTTCTGCTTGTGGGCCGGATTGGCAACCCAGCCGCTGCTGGCGCTTGGGGAATGGTGATTGGTGAGTTCGCCGAGTGTTTGTATATGCAGATCTTCTACCGACGCACGAAGACGTATGCGCAATCCCGCTCAAAGGGCTGATGGAATTGGGTGAGACTAGTCTCGGGACAGAGAAATAAGGAGGTCTTTTTATGGAAACCAACCAGCTTCTGCAGCGCCTAGAACCCCCGCAAGGTCGGGTATCCATGGTCTTGGACACCGACACGTACAATGAAATCGATGATCAGTTTGCCTTGGTCTATGCTGCTTTGGCCGTGGACCGGCTGGATTTAAAGGCAGTGTACGCCGCACCGTTTGCCAACGCTCGCTCTACCGGTCCGGGTGATGGTATGGAGAAGAGTTGGGCCGAGATTCACCGTGTATTAGAGCATCTGGGTTTTCCTAAAGAAGGGTTGGTGTATCGAGGTTCCAATCGGTTTATGGACGCGAAGAAACAGCCGATTTCGTCCGATGCTGCGGACCATCTTGTGCAGCTGGCACATAATCAGCCTGCTGACGATCCGCTGTATGTAGTGGCTATCGGGGCCATCACTAATGTCGCCAGTGCTCTTCTGCTCGATCCGACGGTGGCCGAACGCATCGCCGTTGTCTGGCTTGGCGGTCACCCCCACTATTGGCCGCACAACCGAGAATTCAACCTGTATCAAGATCCCCACAGTGCGCAGGTAGTATTGGACTCAGGGGTACCGTTTATCCACGTCCCCTGCAAAAACGTGGCAGAACATGTGAAAAGCACCGTACCCGAGATGGCTCAGCTCTTTCAGGGCCGCGGGGCCGTTGGTGACTATCTCTACCAGATCTTCGCCGAGTATGAGGGGATGGACGAGCCGACGGCGTGGTCCAAGGAGATCTGGGATCTTGCGGCGGTAGCGTGGTTGGTTAACCCCGATTTCATGCCGTCTGAGGTAGTACCCACCCCGCTTCTGAATACGGACGAGGACTGTACCTGGTCGTTTGACTCGAATCGACATCCGTCGCGAGTCTGCACGGATGCTCGACGGGATCAAATCCTTCGCGACCTAGTGGCTCGACTGGGACAATGAGAGAAGTCTACGCCTTCTAGAAGGCAGTTGATTTTCTCGATTTTGACGAGTGCCGGTTCACCTCGTTTACCTTAGATGCCAGGTAAACGAGGTGCTGTGATGCCCTCGTCCGTGGAAAAGCGGAGAAAATCAACGCCTTCCTAGCAGACCTGTTGCATGAAACCATGTGTGGAGTGCGCCGAAAGGCACCCCGTTAGCGGAAGCCAATACGTTCTTGCAGGATCAAGCGAAAAAAAGCCAAATCAGGGTGTGATCAGCCCTGATTTGGCTGCCACTGTAAGCCGTTTCGGATGGCATGCCATATGCGCTTC
>SLOG01000229.1 GCA_007132635.1 Limnochordia bacterium | reverse complement strand
GGCCCTTGCTGCTGCCGCTTTGCCCTGAACTATGCTCTCGCGCATGTTCTTAGGACCGTGAGCTAGTCCACAAAGATAGACTCCGTCGGTGGCGAAATCCACCGGCTGCAGTTTTGCATGGGCTTCGAGGAAAAAGCCGTCCTGGTTAAGCGGCACTTTCAGCATCTGCCCCAACTGTCGATTCTGTTCCACATTAGGCGCAACAGCACTGCTGAGTACAACGAGATCAACGCGAGTGGAAAATTCCTCCTGCAGCAGCGGGTCGAGGGCCTTAACATAAAGCTGGCCAGCGTCCTCGAAAAGCCGTGGTTCTTTGCCCGCGTCATAACGCACGAACTGCACTCCCAGCTGCCTGGCCCGTCGATAGTTGACCTCATAGAGACCGTACGACCGGATATCCCGGTAAAACACAACAACGTGCATATCGGGAGTAGCCTCTTTAAGCCGGACAGCGTTTTTCAGCGTTTGGCCACAGCAGACCCGGCTGCAGTAAGGCCGTTCGTCACTGCGAGACCCCACGCACTGGATGAAAGCCGCACTCCTGAGGCTCTCGCTTACGCACACCTCGTTCTGCAGCCTCTCCTCCAAATCCAGCTGGGTGATGACGGACGGATGACCCCAGCCAAACCCCTTCGGTTCGGCCTCAGACGCGCCTACAGCGACGATAACAACTCCATGCTTCAGCTCTTTTCCCCGACCATTCTGGCGGATCGCCGTCGTGAAGTTGCCTACATATCCATCAATGGCTTCAACCGACGTGCGGCAGTGGATGGTAACAAGAGGGTGCTGTTCCAAACGCTGTTTGTATTGATCAACATAGGCCCGTACCGGCCTCCCATGAGGCGAGTACGCTAAACGCGAAGCGTGGCCGCCTAAGGCATCGGTCTTCTCCAGAAGATGGACTGGATATCCCAAATCTGCTAACTCTAACGCTGCAGCCATTCCTGCTGCACCGCCGCCAACGACTAAGGCCGACTTGTCGACATCCAATTTACTGCGAGTCAGCTGCTTGGCAAACGTCGCCTTGCCAACACCCATGCGGACGAGCTCCTTGGCTTTTTCGGTTCCAGCATCATACTGCTCCATGTGCACCCAGGAACACTGTTCACGGATATTGGCCATCGTAAACATATATGGATTGAGTCCGGCATCGACCATGACCTCTTGAAAGAGCTTTTCGTGCGTGCGCGGCGTACAAGATGCCACAACGACCCGGTTAAGCTTGTGTTTTCGGATCCGGTCGGCGATCATCTTCTGCGAATCCAATGAACAGGCGTATGTGAAATCCGCAGCATGCATGACAAACGGCAGCGTCCGGGCATACTTGGCGACCGCCTTTACATCCAAAAACCCGCCGATATTCGAACCGCAGTGGCAGACAAATACCCCGATTCGCATCGGTTCTTTGGATACGTCCTGTATAGGCTTTTCCTCTTTTTCGGCAAAGAACAGCGCGTAGCGATCCCGCTCCACCTCGCGAGTCCCGGCTATTCGAGCTGCCGAAGCCGCTGCCGCACCGGCTTCCACCACGGTCTCGGGAATATCTTTGGGACCTGCCAAGGCACCGCAGGCGTAGACACCGGGCACCGAAGTCTCGGGCGGAGACATCTCATCCACCCAGCAGAATCCGTGGGCATCTGTCTTGATGCCTGTCCGGCGAAGCAGATCCGTCGTCTTCCTATCCATCTTCATCCCCACGGACAGCACCACAAGATCGTATTCAGCATCCACCACGAATCCGTCCGGATCCGTGTGCCGCACGATGAGGTTCTTAGTGACGGGATCCTGGATCACTTCGGCCACACGACTGCGAATAAAGCCGACGCCTTTCTGTTCGGCGGAAGTCAAATACTTGTCGAAATCCTTACCGTATGCCCGCATGTCCATATAGTAGATATCAACTGCATCCACTGCAGGCATGTGCTCTTTCGTGATCACGGCCTCTTTGATAGCATACATGCAGCATACCGCTGAGCAGTAATCTGCGCCGCACTGCATGTCGCGCGAGCCGACACACTGGAGGAAGGCGATCCGCTTCGGTTCTTGTCCATCCGAGGGTCGCTGCACATGTCCCTCAAAGGGGCCGGATGCGTTGAGAATCCGTTCGTACTCTAGACTCGTGACCACATTGGAGTATACACCGTAGCCATAGGCATCAGGGATCTCATCCGTCGGTTTATACCCACAGGCCATCAAAACGGCTGATACATCCAACTCGAGAATCTCATCCCGTTGTTCATGCCGGATGGATTTTGGTGGACAGATGAATTCACACGCCCGGCACTCTGAGCAGATCGAACAATCCAAGCACCGCTGCGCCTCGGCTGCAGCTTGCTCCTCGGACAACCCATACTCGGTATACACGGGTTTGCTGTCCAACACTGCCTCGGTGAAATTGACTTGATCCATCGGTGTGGTAGGCAGAAGCTCGGCATCAACAGGCCGATTTTCGCCTAATAAGTAGTTAAGAACCTCGGCAGCGAGACGATTTCCGGCAGCTACCGCTTCAACAGGCGGAAGATCCCTTTCAGAAGCTTCTCCTCCAACGAACGTGTTAGTCTCTCGGAAATCAAGTGTTGACGGCAGGGATTCGGAGTCGGCATAGACGATGGCATCAAACCCTTGCTTTGTGAGCGTTTCAGCCGCACACGCGCTTTCGGAAGCCCCACACGTAACGTTGGTGACAAGCTCCGTCACTTTGGCGATTTCCTCATCCAAAAGACTATTATGATCTGATTCGCTAAGTTCCCAACGGAGCTGACCACCGAGCTGCGCGTCCCGGGAGATGATCTCCACAGCAACCCCAGCCAAAGCTAACTGGTAGGCCGCATTGAGTGCACTGGGGCCGCCGCCTACAACAACCGCACGTTGATCCGTCTGCACGCTTCGCAGCCGCGGTTTAAACTTTACGTCCGTTTCTTGGGCATAACGGCCCAAAAACTCATGTAGTGAAGGGATTCCCACTCCCTCATCCACATATTGGCGGTAGCAGGCTGTTTTACAATGCCCCTCGCACAGCAGACCAAGTACACCCACGAACGGGGTAACCTGACGAATGAGGTTAACCGCTTCGTCAAAGCGTTTCTCGGCAATCAGGGACACACAGCCGTGGGCGCTTATCTGCGCAGGACAGGCACTTCGGCAGGGACTGGTCCCCAACTTCTCGATAACAACCTTATTCGGAACCGCCTGAGCATATGGCTTGTAGACTGCTCCGCGCGTGGCGAGGCCGGCATCAAACTCATTCGGCCGTTCGATCGGACACTTGCGCGTGCACGCACCACATCCGATACAGCTTTCTTCATCGACAAAGCGAGCCTTTTGGCGAATGACTGCTGTGAAATCCGGTGCCGCTCCTTTGATGACTTCCACTTCACTCCATGTTAAGGTCTTCACCAAAGGGTGATTGAAGCACTCCGTCACTTTTGGCGCCAGAATACAGGCCGAACAATCATTAGTGGGAAAGGTCTTGTCCAATTGAGCCATGCGCCCGCCAATACTCGGGCTCTCCTCAACCAAAAACACAGGTACATTCATCTCAGCCAAATCCAGCGAAGCTTGGATGCCGGCTATACCGCCGCCGACCACCAGGACAGGCTTTTTCATGACTGGTCCACACCTTTCCCCGCCCTGGACTCACCGACCAAACTCTGTATGCGTTCGATCCGTTCGAGGCGCTGCTGTTCGTCGAGCGCGACGACAGCGTCCATTAATTCCTGGGTCATAAGCTCCTCATCGACGGCAAGCTGCCGCATCGCGCGGATGACGTCAGCTGTCCGTACATCCTGGGGGCAGTGGGCCGTACAGACGTGGCACTGCATGCACTGCCAGATGACAGGATCCGCCAGGACATCGGCTTTCCCCAAAAGAACTCGCCGCATCAGCTGGCGAGGGTTATAGTCACCGTGCAGTCGACTGATGGGGCAGCCGGCCGTACATGTACCGCAGAGAAAACAGTTTGTCACCCGCTCACCGCCAGGCATGCGGGCGACTCGGTCTTTCAACGTCATATCCAAACCATTTAACTCACGCATTGGCTTCTTCCACCTCACTTAGGCTAGGCCGCGGCAGGAATCCTGCCTCCTCAACAATGGTTGGGACAATGCTCTCCCAGCCCACCGCCATGATGTGTACACCACTGATGCCCGGAATCGACTGCAGTCCCTTGATAGTGTCCAGGGCAATTCGGACGCCTTCCTCCTGGGGATCAGAAGCCTTCTTCATACGTTCGACCAGTTCATCCGGGACATGCATGCCTGCCACCTGCTTCGTCATTTCCAAAGACTTGACGGATTTATTGACCAACAGCCCCGCGAGGATATGCGTCTTCTTGTCGAGGCCGTGCCGGCGTACGTATTCCATCCATCGCGCAAACCGTTCGACATCATAGATACACTGGGTCTGGATGAAGCGTGCACCCGCCTCGATTTTCTTGTGCAGCCGGATATACTGCAGCTGTTCGGGATCAGCAAAGGGATTGGCCGCAGCGCCCAGGAAAAACCGCGGCGGGTTTTTGCAGTTCGACCCGCTGATAAACCTGGAATCCTCCTGAAGCTCACGGATCCCCTTAATCAACTGAATGGAATCGATGTCATACACGTTCTTTGACTGCGGATGGTTGCCGAAGGCTTGATGATCACCCGACAAACACAGCAGGTTACGTAATCCCAGCGCATGTGCGCCTAACAGATCACTCTGAATCGCGATGCGGTTTCGGTCGCGGCAGGTCATCTGAAGAACGGGCTCTAAGCCTTCCTGTTGGCACAAAACCGACGCGGCCACACTCGACATGCGTACCATGGCTGTCTGGTTATCTGTAACATTAGCAGCGTCAGCAATGCCAACCAAACTCCTGGCCTTCTTGCGCACAAAGTCTGCTGATGCACTCATGGGTGGCCCAACCTCGGCACTGACTGTAAAATGGCCCGCCTCAAGCAGGCGCTCAAGCCGGCTCTTCTGGTCCGGAGCAGCATTCATCATAGTATCATTTCCTTTTTATGGACTTTTCGCGGACCACCGTCACGGCTCGTGGTCCAATCCTTAGGTTCAGATATCTGGTATAGCCGCTGTAGCTGATCCAAAGCCTCCAGGCGGTCGTAAATCAGCTGCCAACCGCAGTCCACCTCGGTATCGATCTCGCACTTCCCGTCAGACGAACCGCCGCAGGGTCCATTAAAGTTGCTTTTCGAGCATCGCGTCACCGGACAAACTCCGCCTGTCTGCTCAAGGACACAGTCGCCGCAGCCTTGGCACATCTCGGCCCAGACACCGATGTCCTGCGTGACTCCCATAAACTTTGTATTCAAACCGGGCAGGATAAGCTTGTTGTCTATCGCGCCGGACATAAACTGCACACCTGCACCACAACCCAATGAAAGCACCACGTCGTGTTCGGCCGCGTCAGCCAAGATCTCCTCGACAAACTCCATGTCACACTGACGTTTGGGAGTGACCACAGACACTTTCATATCGGCGTCTCGCATCTGCAGAAGGGCAGCCAGCTTCAGAGCTTCCTTTTCCCCACCTGCCATACAGACCGTCACACATGTTCCGCAGGCGGCGATCAGCACGTTTTTGAATCCATCCAGCGTCCGCAGTATCTCATCAATGGGTTTCTGTTCAGCAACTATCACAGCAATGCCTCCCTTATTTCCTCATGCAGAAGCCGCGGCATTCCCTGCGAAAGCTGCACAAATCGGATTCGGCCCGGTTCAAGCCCAGCAGCTTCCAGCATACTGACTGCTCTTTCGGTCTGCGCACAAGCCCGCCGATTCCCGTCGAAGTGCTGACATGCATCGTCCATGCATACGGCGGCAATCACCTTCTCATATTGCCTTAACGCCTGCAGAAGCCTTTCCACCGTTATTTCACCGCCACAGGTGACGGAGACCTGAGACACCGTCAATCCTTCGTGTGCGAGGTCCTCCTGCAAGCGGGAAATAGCGGTATCTCCCGAGTTTTCACAACAGAAGATCTGGACACTCTGGGATGCACCTTGTGCTGGCTTTTCCAGTGTCAACTGCAAGGCGTTGGCTGGACACATGGAAACGCAGATGCCGCAGCCGAAGCACGCTTCCTCCCATGGCTCCATAACCGCTTCCGCTTGATTCGGTGTCAAAGCTGCATGTGGACACGCCCGATAACACGTATAGCAGAAGGCGCACTTTTCCTTGTCCAACTCTACATATAGCAGGTTGGCGTCTGCCGTAAGCTGCTCCGCAGAATCACCGATAACGGCAGCAATAGCTTCTTCTAGGTATTCAGGCTCACAGCAGGCTCGCAGTGTGTCGATGGCGTACACACCCCGCCGACTTGTCATCACAGGGTACAGGTAGTGCTTATACTCATCGATAAAACCCCAGCGATCTCTTCTCAGCTTAAGGCAATCCGCTAACGCCCCAGTCTTGCCCGGATGAATGGTTTCGGCCACTATGAGCGAACAAGGGCCAATCTCCAAAGACTGGCTCTCATCCTGCGCGGACACATGAGCAAAACCCTGGTCCGTTTCGGCAATTTGGACCTGGTCATAGTCGACAAACACAACCCCTGCCCCGCGTGCCTCTTGGTAAAGACGCTCCTGGTCCGTACCGGCGGTCTTCACTGAGCGCTTCAGGAAAAACACTGTGCGACGCCTTCGTGCAAGAAACAAAGCTAATTCCAGAGCAACTGGAGTCATGAACTGGCGTGACTCCTGCTCGTAATCCATCAGCAGCACAACTGGCTTCGTATGGGGATGGCTTACAGGGTCACTGTCCAGCAGAGCGTGCCCGATGCCCGGCAGCTTTGCCTCAGGCGGTTCGGTAACGACAATCACACCAGCGCGCCGTTCGCCGTCAAGAGTCTGCAGCCGAAAATCCCCAATATGTCCCGAAACTCGCTGCAATTCATTGGATTTGACAGTTATGGTCTCCATCTGAGCTGCCGCGAATTCCTTCTCCAAGATCACGTTTACAGGAGTACTACCTACCAAAGCGATAGTCATCGAACCCCTCCACAGATACCGCGTGCTGTCTGCAGCGCTTCCGCCACGACTTCTTCAATTCTTTTGGGCCCGCCGGCACATCCCACAACGGAAACGCCCGTTTCTGACGAGTCCCTAACGGCCTTCAGAAAGCCCTCGTCCGAAAAGCTCAGACGACACACTTCTGCCAATCTCTCCCCATCTGGATTCGGATACATCCCCTCAGAAAACACAACCATGTCGAAGGACTCCTCGACGATCGTTGAGTCCACCGACCGCTCGTAAAGGACCGTGTGGGGCGGGCCAACGCGAACAGTTACGGGTCGACTGCGGACGAATTCGATCCCGTCAGCCTCCAGCGACTGCCAGTAGCTGCCGGGTTCAACCTGCTGCTGTTCCATATGTAGAAACACCACCCGCGTATCAGGATAGTAGTGTTTCAACACCCGGGCTGCGCGTGACGCATAGCTACAGCACACTCGAGAGCAGTATTGTGCTCGATCCCGCAGGCTTCGTGAACCAAAGCACTGCAGAAACGCAACACTTTTCGGAGGCTCGCCGTCCCAAAGAGCAGCTCTTCTGCGCTCGCTCATCAACTGCTCCAATTCTAATCCAGTTATGATACCCGGTGCTTGGTGCGAGTACTCAACCGCACCGACTGCAGCCCGACTAGACTCAACAAACCCGGACGCAACGACAATATGCGAGATCCCATCAAATATATCCAAAGAGTCAGCGTGCCGGACCACCGCCGAAAAGCTCCCGGGCGCACCCATGACATCCAACAACTCTGTCTCAGTGCGGAGCTGAATCTGTGGGTGGGATTCCACTTGATTCCACAAATCTCCAACCAAACAAAGGCCGCAGTTCAGGCAGCGATCCGCAGCCTTGCAGCCGTAGCGACGTACCTTCCCACCAATCGTGCTTGCGCTTTCAACCAAAACGACATTTTGACCACGACTAACAAGCTCAAAAGCTGTGGAACAGCCAGCGAGGCCGCCCCCCACGATCAGTACAGCCATACAGTCACGAAATCAGTCAGCGAGACGCCTCCCTGCAGACAACTTCCCCAAGCGCTCGGCGACCTATTCATTGCTCTCCCTTCTGTTGGCTCATAGTTGTATCTATTGTATAGCAAGCGGGTTCATCAACGATTGTAGATTATCCATATGTTTTGGTAAGTTTTTTGTAACTTGTGTTACGGCAGGGGAAATCGATTGCAAATGAATCGCGCATAGGCTATACTAATCCTAACATTGTGAAGCTCGAAAACAAACTTTACGCGGGGGGATTCGATTGATCATCATCGGGGAAAAGATTAACAGCACGCTTAAGGCGGTGCGGCCAGCCATAGAAGACTATGATACCGAGGCCATTCAGTCCTTGGCGAAGCGGCAGTACGAAGCTGGCGCCACGTATATTGATGTCAATGCCGGCATGTTTATGGACGACGAGCCCGAACGGCTGGGTTGGTTGGTGGAAACCGTTCAGGCGGTGGTCGATGCACCGCTGTCCATTGACTCGCCAAATGGAAAAGCAATAAAAAAAGGGCTTGAGCTAAACAAGAACGGCAAACCCATCATCAACTCGATCACACTCGAGACGGAACGGATTGACGAATACTTACCGCTGGTCAAAGAATACAACACCAGCGTTATCGCTCTATGTATGGATGACTCCGGCATGCCAGAGACCATCGATGAGCGGGTTTCTATTGCGGAAAAACTTATCGAACGGTTGACGAGTGAGGGTGTTGCCATGAACGATATCTTCATTGACCCTCTGGTGCGTCCCATCGGTACAGGGTCCCACTACGGTGTGGTCGCGATTGAGACCATCCGCAAAGTCAAAACAGAGTTTCCTGACGTGCACATTGCCTGCGGCCTGAGCAATGTTTCTTATGGCGTACCGGTCCGCAAGCTTATAAACCAGGCTTTTCTGGTGGCGGCCATGGCAGCCGGGATGGACGGGGCGATCATGGATCCCCTGGACAAGAAGATCATGTCCTTCGTATACGCAACAGAAGCCCTCTTGGGGTTGGATGATTTCTGCGTCAACTATCTCAGCAAGTACAAAGAAGGCGCGCTGGAAAACTAAGAGGCTGACAAGTGTACTCAAGCACCACCTGCAGCGACAGCTCGAACTAAACATACTGGAAGCCAGCGCATCTGCAGCTGGCTTCCTC
>SLOG01000368.1 GCA_007132635.1 Limnochordia bacterium | reverse complement strand
TGTCATATGCGGGATCCCTCGCAGAATGCCGAGATCCTCAGTGAACTGATGGGTTGCTCCCTCCCGCTCACCGGCCGCTGCGCCGCCGTTAGCCCCAACCAACTTGACACTCAGCCCGGGATACGCAGCGAACGTACGAATCTGCTCACAGGCCCGCATAGCCAAAAACCCTGCGTACGTGGCGACGAACGGCACTAGACCACTGCTCGCCAGCCCGACCGCCACGGCAACGGCATTCTGTTCGGCGATCCCTACATCGAAGTACCGCTCGGGAAAGGCCTCAGCAAAGGTCTGTCCGCGTACCACCTTGAGTGAATCGGCACAGACCAGCACAACCCGATCATCGCGGGCAGTCGCCTGTCGAAGGCCGTGAATAAACGCTGTGCGAGAATCAGTCTGCAAAACCATGATTCGGATCACCCCCTAGAGCGACAAGCGCCTGCCGCAGTTCATCTGCAGTAGGAACCCGCTTGTGCCAGCTGTTATCCCCTTCCATAAAGGGCACACCTGCACCTTTGACTGTCGCGGCGATCACGACCGAAGGCTGACTCGGGACGGCCAGCGCCCCCTCAACAGCAGCCGCAATGGCTCCGCAGTCGTGTCCATCGACACCCTGGACATGCCAGCCAAAACTCGTCCACTTATCGACCAGAGGGTTCACACGGCTTACCACATCGATTGATCCCCCGCTCTGAAGCCCGTTGTTGTCCACCAGAACGACGAGGCGCCCCAGTTCATACTTCGCAGCGGCCATGGCGGCCTCCCATATGATACCCTCTTCCAACTCCCCATCGCCTGTCAGCACAAAGACGCGATGGTCCTGCTTACGATAGCGAGCCGCCAACGCCATTCCCACACCTATGGACACGCCGTGGCCCAAAGAACCCGACGTGCTGTCTACGCCAGGCGTTTTTCGCATATCGGGATGCCCCTGCAAGCGCGAACCGAGGTGACGCAGAGTAGGCAGTTCGGATAGAGGGAAGAAGCCGCGGCGCGCCAAGGCGGCGTACAAGATGGGACAGGCGTGTCCCTTGGACAAGATGAACCGGTCGCGGGCGTCCCCATGGGGATTGGCGGGATCGACGTGCAGAATGCCGAAATAGAGGGCTGCCATGATATCCGCGCAAGACAGGGACGGTCCGGGATGCCCATCCCCCGCCTGATAGATCATGGTCAGTACGTCGCGGCGCAGGACCTGGGCCATTGCCTCCGCACGGCGTTCATCAAAGATCATGCGCATCGGCTCCCCATTCGTCGCGCAGAGTCTCGAAACAGAGCTTAGGGCTGCTCAGCACCGGAAGATGGGTCGCTCCCTCCAGCGTTGTCTGCATGCGGGCCATAGAACCTTGGGCCAAAACGAGAGCCTCCACTTGCGGCACCAGGGCACCTCCCGCCTCCGCAATGCGAGCGTCGTGCTCGTCGGGTTTGCCCGCCACCAAAGCCTGATAGGCCCCCTCGGCCAGGCCTGCAACCACCTCAACCTGGCGGTTTTCTTCGTAAGCGATCCGCTCCAGCAGACGCATGGTGGGTTCGAGGGTGGAGGGGAGAGTCGCGAGAACGCCGACCTTGGCGAACCGCTGCACAGCTTGTTCAGCCATCGCCTGGTCGATGCGCAAGATGGGGATATCAAAAAAAGGCTGAGCCGCCTCGGCGACTTCCCCCACCGATGAGCATGTGCTTAGGATGATATCCGCGCCCGTGTCCTGCGCGCAGAGGAAATACTGAAACAGACGCCGCTGCAAAGCAGGGGTGACCATCTGTTCCTGCAACACGTCATGAATTAGGCTGTCATCGATGATATTGATGAGGCGACCTCCGGGAAAGACTCTTCGAAACTCTTCCTGCACCAATGGGGCCAACCCTTGGCCCGTGTACACCGCTGCTACCGTAATCTCGTTTGGGTTGCCGCTCAAAGCAGTCGCTCCTCTCTAACTCGCCGCAGGACGCGTTCCCGCACTGGCACGTCCGTGAGCACAGCGCGGTTCGCATACAGGGGATAGTAGGTTCCGGCAGGCTCAATGCCGATGACATCGTCGCCGCGCCATCGTACTTTATAGTCGAGATCTACCGCCGTCTCGTTGGTTTCACGCTCGCGGACGGGGAAGGTGATGGTAATGGTCTCACCAGCTGCCGCGGGTCCGAGCTTCATGAACGTATCTTTCCACCAACTGACGGTGCGCCCCGTCGCTGTTTGGGCATCTTCGCCTCTGCGGCGTTCCAGCTGCACAGCGCCAAAAGGCACCCACTCCGGAATGCGACACCAGAGATCGGGGATGTCCTGGTGGATCGTCAGTTCCACCCGACCATGATGGGGCAGCCAGCTGACTATGTCCAGCCACTCCGTGCCGCGGTTCAGGAGAAAGTTGACGCTGATCCGGCCGCGCTGCTCGGTAACAATGTGATTCCAGGCGATGAACAACCCGCGGGTCCCCGCCCCGAGGCAGCAGGTCTGTACGTCCATGATGTGGCCGCGCCCGTACGGACCGTCGTAGACGAAGTCGTTTGGCGCAGCGTAGCCGGCAAAAGCGCCTACCAGCCGATCCCCAACGCGGTAGAATGTCTTGTGCTTGGGGATATCCAGGGATTTGTCGTCCTGCTGCTCAATCCAGTCGGCACTCTGCATCTGCGCCTCGGTCAGGTGATTGCGGAGGAATCGTTCGACGATGCCCCAGTACTCCGCATGGCCGTGCCGGGCCAGGGTGATGCCGGTGTCGACGGCATCCACTAGGGTACAGGTTTCGTGCTCATAGGCCTGAGTGTGCATATCTCCGGGGGTCCAACCGAAGGATGTGCACCGGGTCAGACCCCAATCGTAGCGGTCTTTCACCCACTGCATGATAGCGGCATCTTGGGTGTAGTCGGCGAAGCGGGCGAGGGCCCCTAGGGTGCCCATCCGGGTGTGAAAGTGACCGTTGCGGTATTCCAGCGCACCGTTAAAACTGCCGTCCTTGTTGAACACGCCACTGCGGTAAATGATGTTGGCAGCGAAGTTCTCCGCCAGTTCAAGGGCATCGGTATTGCCCGTCAACGTGTGGAACCGCACAAAACTCATGATCTGGCGTCCCCACATGGCTGCCGGGTCCACGGCCAGTCTGGTGTGAACGGCATCGAACGATGGCCATCCCGTCTCTGTGTACTCACTCGCTGGGTAGTACCAGGACTCTCTCTCTTTGCGTGCGATACGTTTGAGTGCAGCACAGTGTTTTACGGCGGCCTCATAGGCTCGTTTGTCGCCAGTGGTTACATACCATGTCGTCAAACCCATGAGGACTGAGCGCTGGTCGATCATGCTGGCGCTTTCGCGAAAGGCAGCTTGGTGCTCCTGAATGGTCTCGTCAGTAAACGTGCTGCGCCGGTAACTCAGGCCGTCATCTCGGAAGAAGCTCAAGAGATTTTCGCGGTACCGTTTCTCGATATCTTCACCAAAGTCGCTGCCGCTCATAATGCGGGCCAGGATGACGGCATTGACGAGCCGGCCATGGCTTGAACCGAAATCCCAATTGCCGTGGCTCATCCAAGCCGGGCGATCCTTGAAGTGACCGCTGAAAAACGGTATGCAGTCGTAGTCTTCGTCAGCCACACCGATAAGCGCGTTCAAAACTAAAGCCGCACGATCTTCTAACAATAAGGTCGCCGGCATCTCTTGGGGATACTGCATGCAAGTCCCTCCCTGAAATCCTCGCTGTTGCATCCTTGGGAAGAGAAGAGAGGCGCCGAAGCACCCCTCTTCTGCCCTTCATAACTTGCTATCATTCTATTCGCCAAAGAAGAACTGTTCAACAGCTCGATAGTTGATTTCGTTGTTGAACCCGCTGTGGGGCACGTTGCGCATGCGCTGGGACACGATGGATGCGTGCGCGACCCGCTCAACAATGGGGAAGCTGGGAATGGTCTCGTAGAACCAGTCGTAGAGCGCTTGGCGTATCGCCACACCCTCATCTGTCGTTGGCGGCGTGGCTATGATCTCTTCATGGATGCGGTAGACTTCGTAGAAATCTTCCGGCGGCTCTTCCCCAGAAACTCCGGCTGAGTCAAACCAATCCTTCCAGCGAGGTGCCCACCACTGGGAAGGCAGGTAGTCGCGGAAGCCGTCATAGCGCCACATCGGACTCTGGAGCCACAGCAGGGTGGCCATCAGTTCGTTGCTCTCGGCTCGGATGTTCCGCAGCTCGTTGCTGATCTGACGCATGGAAGCATCGATACCGATATCTTGGAGGTTCTCGACCATGATCTCCGCGCCAGGCACCATGATGGGCTGTATCGCACTGACTTCCAACACGATCTCCAAGGTCTCGCCGTCGGGACGGAGACGGTAGCCGTCACTATCACGCTGGTCCAAGCCCAGTTCATCCAGGATCGCGTTGGCTTGCTCTGGGTTAAACTCGCTGGGAACCAGGCTGAGTTCGGGAGCCATCCCGTAAAACAAGCTGTCCACCAGTTCTTCCCGATCGAGGGCCAGGTTAATGGCCTCACGGAATCGGAGGTCTCGAGTCAACTCCTGCCATGCGGGGTCGTCGTAGGTCAGATTCAGGAAGAACACGAGGGACGCCGCGGCGCTTTCGTACATCTGCACTCGGAACCCAGCTTGATCAGCATACTCCTGGTATACAGGCATGCGGCTGAGGGCCGTGCCTTCGCGATGATAATCCACTTCGCCGGCTAGGATCTTCATGTTGAGCGCTTCGATATCGCTGACCTCAAAGGACTCTACACGATCGATATACGGCAGTTGGCGCCCTTCGGTATCGACTTTGAAGTAGAAAGGGTTGCGTTCGAAGATGATAACTCCCGGAGGACCTTCAACACGCATCCACGGATTCAGGACCGGGAAGCCGATGGATTGGGGCCGCGTCCAGTCAAAGCGCGCTACGTCCTTCAGAGAATACAGCTGGGTCCAATCCTCCAGCTCTTCCTCATCCAAGTACGGCTGTAAGGAGTCGAGATCCGTGTAGTCTGCATGAAACTGCTTCAGGTAGTGGCTGGGTTTGAACAATTCGTCATAGCCAGCCCAACCGGTCAGGCCGATCTCGGCTAGGAAAGACCCGTAGGGCTCGTCAAAAGCGATGCGGAACGTATACTCGTCGATAATCTCCAGCGTCATGGGCGTACCGTCTACCTGGCCGCGGCTGCGGTACTTTGCATGAACGGACCCTGTAAGGTCACGATTCATCAGCACATCCTCATAGGCGAAGCGAACGTCTTCTGTGGTTACAGGGTGCCCGTCAGACCACTTCAAGCCTTCCCGCAAATGGAAGATGAACTCCTGGTTGTCGTCACTGACGGTGAAATCTTTAACCACATTCCCCTGCAGAGCTTCCGTCACAAAACCGGGCCCGATAAGAATCGGCTGTACCGTAGCTAGAAACACATCCGGGTCCCATCCGGGACGGAAGTGAGCTGTACGCCAGGTGCCGCCGTGTGTGCCCGGCTCCCAGTCTAACTGGTCCTCCGGCATCAACACTCCAGATCCTACGATGAATGGATCGTCCGGTACTCGCTCTTCAATAGGCGGCAGTTCGCCCGCGGCTACTCGCTCAGCCAGGGACGGAACCTCAACATACTCCCCAGCAGCCACCGACAAAGATCCCATCACCAATACGCAGGCCATCAACAGCGCAAAACTAATACTGTTCAATTTCAAACTGATCCCTCCGTTTTTTGCCCGCAACCGACCGCGGGGTTCGCTCGTGTTCTCAGGTGTTCTCAGGTGTTCTCAGGTGTTCGCGGGTCTGACCCCCATTTGATCAACCCATTCCTCCTCCCCATTTGCTTTCCCCATTCGCTTTTGCTATACAAACATGTAAATATCCCAACCGCGAAACAAACACTCATCGAATCTAGTGAGCTCTTAAATGTCTTTTTGTTTCGCTAAAATGTACTTCTTTGTTCTTCTAGGTTTTCCTGCTGCCGAAATACTTTTTACCAATTCGCCAAACATCAATCACGTTGCCTCGGTGAGAGTCATGTTTGACAACCCCTCGAACCAGCCAAGCCTAACTTTCTCCGGCAACGAAAAGCAGCGGCAGTTCTCTCAAGAACTGCCGCTGCCTCTTATAGCTCATGCTCGGTACGGAGAATCACTTCTTCCTGCATCTTCGGCGGCAGATTCACGAAGAAATCGCTATAACCGCCGACTCGCACGACAAGGTCTCGGTACTGCTCCGGGTTCTGCCTGGCCGCCAAGAGGCTCTCTTTATCGACCACGTTAAACTGAATCTCAAATCCACCGCGTGCCATGTAGGTCCGTATTAGATCCTGCATACGTCCGAGCGAGTCCTGCCGGAAGAACTTTCGGCTAAACTTCATGTTCACGGCAACACCACCGATGAACGGAGCATGGTCCCATTTGGTGGAAGACAGGATAGAGGCTGTCGGCCCTTGGCGTTCGCGGCCTTGGGCGGGACCCGAACCATCGCCCAGCGCTTCCCCGGCCCGGCGTGCATCGGGCGTGGCTCCTGTTTCCCGCCCCAAGCGCTCGTGCATGATCCAGCAGAAAAAGCTCGGCACAAACCGATCTCCCCGATACGTCCTGTTGACCTCAACGGCCTCCCGCACCCAATCCGACACCTGAACGGCCAGCTGATCCACGGCATCCTCATCGCTGCCGTACTTAGGCAGCTTGTTTTGAATCTGCAGACGCAGCCGTTCGCGCCCAGTAAAATCGCGCTGAAGCACTTCCAGCAGCTCAGCAACAGACAGCGACCGTTCACGAAAAACCAACGCATCCACCGCCGCAAAGGAGTCCACCAGATTGGCTAGTCCGACAAACGAAGGCATAATCCAATTGTAACGAGCGCCACCCTGATCAATGTCTCGCCCCCGCCGCAGACAGTCGTTCACAAAACACGAGACAAGCGGGTCACCGCCGTGGTAGAAGCGCTCCATCTGCTGGCGATTCTGTTCGACAGCCTCGTGCCGCACCTTCTCCTGCAGCGCTGCCCGGTAGCCCTCCATCAGTTCACCCATGGTAAGCAGACTGTCGCCTCGGTTTTCCAAGACATCCAGCAGCAGCTGAACAAGGTTGATATAAGGACTCGCGACCCAAACCCCGGAGGACGCAATGGGCGTAATCTCGACACACGTACTGTGAATATACAGGCAGGCCTCCGACGGCGGCAGCCCCAAGTCCAGCAGACCCCTTGTGATAACTTCATCGTTAAAAAGTGCCGGGTGCGACAGGCCTTCGCCAATGAGCTCCGTCGCGCGCTCCAGTAGATCCGGAGGCGTATCGCTCGTATAGCACAAGCCGACTCCCGGATAGATCATCCGCGTGTGTCCGATGCTCTCTACGAACAGACGGGAGAGCTCGTTCGTCACATCGGTTCCGACAGCGTCGCGCCCCCCCACCATGAGACCTACAGCCAAACCTGACGGCACATATTCGTTATAGAGGATACACAGACAGTCGATCAACTCTTGGGCTGTATCGGCATCGATCAAACCCGCTGCTCGATCCCGTTCGTAAAAAGGGTACAGATAGCGGTCAGGGCGGCCGAGCTGGTAGAGGCCTTCCAGGCAGAAGGTCACGAAGTGGATGCTCTGCACTGCTTCCCGGAACGTGCGAGCCGGGTAGCGAGGCACCCTCCGACATAGGCAGGCAATCTCCTCCAGCTCGCCCCTCCGCTGTTCGTCTTGACAAGCAGCAGCCTGCTTCGCTGCCAAGTCGGCATAGGCATCACTGTAGGCTAAGAGTCCGGCCAACGTCTCCAAACACGCTTCGTAGAAATGCTGCGCTTCCATGTCGGCTGGTTCAGCCAGATGCAAACGCTTCTGGTAGGTGCGAATCTGCTCGTGGATGCCCGACACACCGAGCCGCAGGAGCTTTTCATAGTCAATGGCCATGTGCGACCCTTGGCCTTCTAGGCGAGGCAGGGCATCTGCCACCTGGCAGCGGTACCCCTTCAGTTCGTCGTCCTCGGCGGCCGTTAGGTCCCGGAAGCAGGGTTTCCCCACGATCAGTTCGTGCTCATCAATGACCGGCGTGGCCTGCGCGAGCATATGCGCTTTCGCCTGTCCTCGCCGCTGGAGATTCGTTGGGGCGCCTCTGCCTGAAAGCCAACCCCGGTACCAGTGCAGATCGCCCTCGTCGCTGCGAATGCCTGGCACGGAGGCGTTCATGGCATGATTTCGCAGGCGCTGCACCCGTTCTGTCGCTGTTTTCACAGCCCACCAACTCCTTTACCCAAGAACTACCCAACAACCGCGGCTGCCGCCAGTTTTCACGAACCCAGCGGCCTATCCATTCCGTAGCGCCGCAAATTGATCTCCTCTTTCAGGCGGCAACACGTCTCCAAATCGATGTCGTAAATGTTGGCCAATGCCGCTACGTAGTAGAGGACATCATACAGCTCTTCCTCCAGTGTCCCTTTGATACTGGCCGCGTCCTCCATACGATGGCCGGCAAGCAAAACCTCAGCCAGTTCTCCTACCTCTTCCACTAGTTTTAGAAAATAGGCTTCTCTCGCTTCGGGATTGTGATCTTTCGCGCGGATGTGATTCTGCAAAGCCGCAAGCGTTATGGCGTTGGGCAGCTCCATGGAAAGTTCCCCCTTCGATACAATGCGTTGGTTCCAGCATTCGTTTCAGCATTCGTTTCCACCTGGCCTGGTTCCTTCCAGCGTCACGCAACGAAAAAGGGCCGCCGCCAGAACCGTGCCTCGCGTCGACCCTATCTATCCCCTTTGCTGCCAATCAACTGTTTCCTACCACCAGATATCTTTGAGCGCCCGGATGATGTTTTCACCTAAGACTTTCTGAATATCTTGGGTGGAATAGCCTTCTTTCACCAACCAGCGCAGTATGTTTTTCGATGCTTCGGTCGGATTCTCCAACCCTTTTACATACTCGACTTCTTCAAAGGCCTGAACGCCTTGGGTGCCTTTCGTCGAAAGATGCGCGGCATAGAAGTGGTGCAGCCCTACATGGTCACCGTAAAGAGTATCAGGGCCAAAGGCCACATGCTCGATACCCACGAGATCCTTGACATACTCAAAGTGTTCCATGTACGATTCGATGGAATGATCCCGGTTCTTCTCAGTCAGGGTTGTATGCGGTGCCGCTTCGATCCCGATGACGCCGCCTTTGGCTGCGCAGGCCTTCAGGACTTCGTCGCTGGTTAGGCGCTTGCTTTCCCACAGAGTCCTCGCTCCGACGTGCGTCAGGAAAAT
>SLOG01000236.1 GCA_007132635.1 Limnochordia bacterium | reverse complement strand
TTGGCGACCAGCTTTTCACGGATGTCTTCGGGGGTAATCGCGCAGGTATGATGACCGTTCTGATAGACCCATTAAGTGATCAAGAGCTGAACAGCACGCGGGTCGTACGCAGGGTGGAGCGCCGCTTACTGCGGCGCTTAGTTCGTCAAGGCCTGCTGGATGCTGCAAGCGTGGAAGAGCGACGGGGAGGTAGAGGACACTGAGACAGTGCAAAGGATGTGGTGTGCGGTTACAGTCCGAGGATCCCAGCATTCGCGGTTATCTTCCCGAAAGGGTTCTGCAAGAGGATGCTGGAAAAGAGCTGATATGTCAGCGCTGTTTTCGCATCGTCCACTACGGGACCGATGAGTTCGGCCCGCCTACCGCTGAAGAAGCGGCAGCCTTGGTTCGTGCGGCCGTAGGGTGGTGTGCGCGGATTTTGTTTGTTGTCGACCTCATGGATTTCGAACCGAGTTTTTCCGCGGAGATGCTGGGATATCTGAAACAGCGTCCGTTTTTAGTGCTTCTCAACAAAGGCGACCTGCTGCCGAAGCAGACTTCCGCCGAAGAGGTCGAAGTATGGGCATCCGAGAGGCTTAGACATTTCGGTCTGCATGGCAAGGCCCGCGTTGTCAGTGGGCGCCAAGGTTTTGGAGTTTCGAAGGTCTTCGATTCCCTTTCCAGGGGTCGGTGGGCCGTTTTGGGAATAACCAATGTGGGGAAGTCGACTTTGGTTGAGCGCTTCCTGCGCTTGGCAGATTCTGCAGGCCCGATCAGTCCTACCGTTTCTCAGTTTCCTGGAACGACAGTAGAGAGGACGAAGTTTTCCCTAGGAGACGGGTTGGAGGTGTTGGATACCCCGGGGCTGGTCCCTACCGGGCGTCTCAGTGATCTAGTATGTACAAGCTGCGTGAAGAAGCTGATCCCGCGTGGCCGGGTTCAGGCGAAACTGTATGATTTCCCTGCCGGTACTACTATGGTGGTTCCTGGTTTGGCCGCAGTACGTGCTCTGAATGTCGAACCTGGTTCCTTGGCCGTTGGTTTTACAGCCTCGGAGGTGGTCTGGCAGCGCGTGAACCCACAGAAAATTGAACGATGGCTTCAGCCTACTTGCTCGGTTTGCAGTCTCCCTCGTTGGGTGACACATCGTGTTCGAGTGGCCTCTAATATGGACCTGGTGGTCCATGGTCTTGGTTGGCTGGCCATCCGCAAAGGGGCCGTTGATCTAGAAGTTACGGTCCCGGCTGGTACGGAGCTTAGTGAACGGCCCTCGCTAGTAGGACCCAAGGGGTGAGGCAGGAAATGGGCCGGGAATTGCCGAATCGTTTTTGGACTGACCATGGAGGCATCCGGTTGGAAATGGAAAACAATGTCTGGCTGATAGGGTTTATGGCGAGTGGTAAGTCCACCATAGGTCGGCGTTTGGCATCCGAGCTCGAGTGTTCATTTGTGGACTTGGATGTGCGGATTGAACAGCAGGCAGGCCGTACAATACCGGAGCTTTTTTCGGTAGGAGAAGAGCATTTTCGGTTGATCGAGGCAGAGGCTCTACGCCGCACAGCCGAGGGGGAGGGCCAAGTGATTGCCACCGGAGGAGGCATTGTTAACCTCAGGGAGAATCGAGATGTTTTGCGGCACTGTGCAAAGAATGGGGATGCAGTGATATGGTTGAGGGTAGACGGCTCTGAGGTACTTTGCCGTGCGTTGGGTTCTGTGAGACGGCCTCTTCTAGAGACAGATGAGCCTGAGGTCACCGTGAAACGTCTCTTAGCAATACGAGACCCCTTATATCGAGAAGTTAGCAGCTATGTCATTGACACGACAGGCCGCACCATGGCAGATATCTGCGACGAACTGTTTACACAGCTACGAAAGTGAGGAGTCTAGTGAGACGGATTCTTTTAGTGAATGGACCGAATTTGAACATGCTAGGGATGCGAGAACCAGACATCTATGGTGCGGTGACACTGGACGACATTATTGAACGTGTATCTGAGGCCGCAGCAGCGAGGGGGTTCGAGGTTCTCGCGTTTCAGTCCAACACTGAGGGTGCAATACTGGATTTTCTTCAGGCGCACAAAGATGCGTCAGGACTAATCATAAACCCTGGAGCGTATACACACTACAGTTACGCGCTGCGAGACTGCCTAAAGGCGCTCGATATCGCAGCGGTAGAGGTTCATTTGTCCAACATTCACACCCGAGAACCCTTTCGACACACATCGGTTACTGCGCCCGCCTGCATCGGTCAAATCAGTGGGTTTGGCTGGCGCAGCTATTTGTTGGGGTTGGAGGGTCTTGTGGCAGCAATCGAGGAGGGACAACGTCTTGGCTGATTCGCTGAAGGCGGTACGTAGGTTCTTGACAGATAAAGGTTACGATGTCTTTTTGGGTAGTTCGTCCTTTACTCGACGCTATTTAACCGGATTTACCGGCTCTTCTGGCTGTCTCTGGATATCGAGAGATTCTCAGGCTCTAATCACCGACTTCCGTTACATGGAGCAGGCCGGGAAGCAGTGCCCGGATTGGCAGATTGTGCAGCACGATGATCTCATTGATACTCTAAAACAAATGGCAGCGGAGCAGAACGTTAAGCAGATTGCCGTTGAGGGCGACCATGTGTCCGTCAATACGTTTCGCGAGTGGGAACGCGTGCTACCGGCAAGCCTAACAGCTGTGAAAGGGGTCGTCGAGGACCTGCGAAAGCAAAAGACAGACAATGAGTTGGCCGCGATTCGCCGGGCCGCAGATATCGCCGATCAGGCATTCGCAGCCGTTCTTCCCTCTGTTCGTCCCGGTGCGTCTGAGCGCGCAATCGCGCTTGAACTTGAATTCACTATGCGGCGCCTCGGTGCATCTGCGGTGTCTTTTGCACCGATTGTGGGATCCGGTGTCAACGGTGCCCTTCCGCATGCTCGTCCGAGTGAGAAGCGGCTTCAAGCAGGGGATTTTGTCGTCCTCGACTTTGGTTGCGTCTTTGATGGTTACTGCAGCGATATGACTCGCACACTGCTGATCAGCCCGGCGACAGACAAGCATCATGCGATCTATGACTGCGTACTTAGGGCTCAAACCGCGGGTTTAGCGGCTGTGACTGTTGGTCGGTTGGGACGCGAGGTGGATGCTGCGGCAAGAGATGTAATTGAGTCGGCAGGGTACGGCGAGTATTTTGGCCATGGATTGGGTCACGGAGTGGGGTTAGAAATACATGAGGAACCGAGATTGTCGAAAAAGGGTGAGACTCCGCTGGCCGAGGGGATGGTCGTGACCGTTGAACCGGGCATATATCTGCCGGAGTTTGGCGGGGTACGGATTGAAGACCTTGTGGTAGTGACAATTGATGGTGCTGAGGTTCTCTCCCAGACACCGAAGGAACTCATTGTCATCGAGTAGCAGCTGCGGATTCTTAGACGAAAGGACGAAGACCCATGATATCTGTCAACGATTTACGGACCGGTCTTACGATTGAACTAGATGGCGAAGCGTACAGCGTAGTGGACTTTTTGCACGTCAAGCCAGGAAAAGGGGCCGCATTTGTCAGGACGAAACTGAAGCATCTGGAGACGGGGGCCGTTCAAGAGCGTACATTCCGCGGTGGAGAGAAAGTTGGCCGCGCACACGTGGAGACAAAGCAAATGCAGTTTCTCTACAGCGCCGATGACGAGTTTTTCTTCATGGATGCGTCTACTTATGAGCAGATCTCGCTGCGGAGCGACGATTTGGGTGAAGCGCCTAAGTATCTCAAAGAGAATATGACGATTGGCATTCAATTTTACCAAGGCAGAGCTATCGGCGTTGATCTGCCCACAACCGTTGTGTTAAAGGTAACCCAAACGGACCCTGGTGTAAGAGGCGACACGGCGACGGGTGCCACGAAACCAGCGACCTTGGAGACCGGATTGGTCGTACACGTGCCATTGTTTGTCGACGAGGGAACGGACATAAAAGTTGATACGCGCTCAGGCGACTACATGTCGCGGGCTTGACTTCAGGAACCCTTTACCCCTCGGGGAAGGGTCTTTTCCTTTTCCCGAAATGATGTTTTGAGGTCGGGCGTCTGACTGCAGTTAGGAGGTTAAGGATGGATTTCAAGGATATTCAGGAGTTGATCAAGGTTATCAGTGCAAGTGACATAGCTGACTTCGAACTAGAGGCGGATGGATACAAGATTCGGATCGCCAAACAGCGGGCAGACGCGCCTTCAGGGGTGGTCCCGAGTGGTTCGGCGTCTTCACCGCTGGCCGACGAGTCCGGCGTGGGCGCTGTCCACTCCCAGACGCCGGACGCTGTGGAAGAGGATGAAAGCAACCTGGTGACTGTGGTGGCTCCCATGGTCGGCACATTTTATGGAGCGCCGTCGCCCAATTCGGCTCCCTTTGTCAGTGAGGGCGATGTGGTTGAAGAGGGGCAAACCCTCTGTATCATTGAGGCGATGAAACTCATGAATGAGATTGATTCTGAGTTAAATGGCCGAATCGTATCCATCATGGTTGATAACGGTCAGCCGGTGGAATACGGACAGCCCTTGTTTTTGGTTGATCCCAGGGAGTAGAGGTGAACGGATTGTTTAGGAGAGTTCTGATTGCCAATCGAGGAGAGATCGCGCTGCGGATTATCAGAGCATGCCGGGAGTTGAGCGTCGAAACGGTCGCAGTCTATTCCGAGGCAGATCGTGACTCCCTTCATGTACGCTTCGCGGACCGAGCTTTCTGTGTTGGGCCGGCGCCATCTACTCGCAGCTACCTCGATATACCCAACATCATGAGTGCAGCGCTTCTCGCTGGCGCTGATGCCATTCACCCTGGTTATGGTTATCTCAGTGAACGGGCAGAGTTTGCCGATATCTGTGAGACCCACGGATTGACATTTATTGGGCCTACTGCGGATCAGATCTCGCTGCTTGGGGACAAGTCTGTGGCGAAAGAGACAATGCTCAAGGCTGGTGTCCCTGTGGTGCCGGGGAGTGATGGTCCAGTGGCGCGGCAGGACGATGCTGTGGCTCTGGCAAGAGATATGGGGTATCCCGTGATCGTCAAGGCGTCCGCAGGTGGCGGCGGCAAAGGAATGCGGGTAGCTCGCAATGCCGAGGAATTGGCCAGGGGCTACACTCTAGCAAGAACGGAAGCTCAAGCTGCTTTTGGAAGTGACGAGGTTTACATTGAGAAGTTCATTGAACGGCCGCGCCACATTGAGGTGCAGATCCTGGCTGATAACCACGGCCACGTTGTCCATTTTGGCGAACGCGAATGCTCAATTCAGCGCCGTCATCAGAAGATCATTGAAGAAGCACCGTCTCCTGCAGTTAGTGAACGATTGCGTAGTCAAATGGGTCAAGCTGCTGTCAAGGGTGCCGCTGCTGTAAACTATAGAAATGCCGGGACAATGGAGTTTCTGCTTGATGAGGATGGAAAATTTTACTTCATGGAGATGAACACGCGCATTCAGGTAGAGCATCCGGTGACGGAGATGGTATATGGGGTGGACTTGGTCAAAGAGCAGATTCGTATTGCTGCTGAGATGGAACTGGGTTATGAACAGTCTCAGATCCAACCAATTTCCCATGCTATCGAGTGTAGACTGAATGCAGAAGACCCGGACAAGAAATTCATCCCCTCACCGGGGCGCATTGATTTTCTCCATATACCTGGCGGCCACGGTGTACGGTGGGACAGCCATGTGTACTCGGGATATGTGATCTCTCCTTACTATGATCCTATGTTTGGCAAACTCATCTGCTGGGGTATGGATCGCGAAGAGGCAATCCTGCGCATGCAGAGCGCGCTGAGAGAGGTGGATGTACGAGGGATTCGAACCAACGTTGGGCTGCATCAGTGGATCCTTGCGGATTCGAGGTTCGCTGGTGGCGACATATCAACAAAATACCTGGAAGAGGCTTTAGTTGAACGCTCGGCAGCTCATGGGTAGCGGTGATGGTAAGGCTCTGCTATAATGAAGATAGTTAGGGAGGTGCCACGATGGCGGATGAGAACATTCGTACGGAATTGGGCGAACTGAAAATAGCCAATGAGGTTGTGGGCATAATTGCCGGTTTGGCTGCCACCGAGATCGAAGGTGTAGCAGGAATGAGCGGCGGCATTGCCGGAGGGATCGCCGAACTCTTGGGCCGGAAAAACCTATCGAAAGGCGTCAAAGTGGAAGTTGGAGAACACGAAACTGCGGTTGATTTATTTGTGGTTGTCGAATATGGCGTCAATATCCCAGGAGTTTCGCAGGAGATCCAGGCCAACGTGAAACGTGCGATTGAGGTCATGACTGGTTTGAGGGTAGTAGAGGTGAATATCCACATTCTCGGCGTCCACTTCCAGCATCAGACGGTCAGTGAGGAAAAGGCAGAAGAGTCTCCGGCCCGGGTGAAATAGATGTCGCTGGTTGATCGTTTGGTTTCGCTAAGTGGAGGTCTGCTTCTTCTCGCCATGGGGGTTCTATTGGGTTTGGGCGCATTTGGTGTGCGCGCACCCCTGGAGTGGGTTCTCCAGTTGACATATGGCTTTTTTGATGCTGTCATCATCAGTTTGATGCTTGGTTTGTTGGGTGTCTACCTGATCCTTTTTGGGTGGTACGAGACTAGAAATCTCAACGATGAGGCTGTTGTCAAGCAGACAGACCTTGGTACTGTCCACGTCTCCTTCGACAGTGTTCGGAGCGTGATCAAGCAGGCCATTGAGGGAATAGACGGGGTGCGCCGGGTTGCGATCCGCTTTGTCGCACGTGATCCGCTGCAGGTGGAGTTGGATCTGCATCTGCTTCCGGGCGTGAAGATACCCGATGTCACGGAGAAGGTGCAGAAGGATGTCGGCCACTGTCTGCGGCAGACAATAGGCATTGAAATTGGGGATGTCCAAGTGGTCGTGCGCAGCGTCGCTGCCCCAGCGAAGGCTAAACTCTGAGACAAAAAAAGCAGTTGCCTTCTAGGATCCTACTCCAAGAGTATACCCGTCGGGGGTATACTCTTGGAGTGGGATCCAAGGCGGTATGTAAGTGTTTTAGTGACTGAGGTGAACCAATGAGCAGGAGAATTGCTCGGCAGACAGCTCTTCAGACCCTTTTTCAGCTGGATATTGCTGAGGTGAAAGCACAACCGGACATAGACTCTGTCCTTGAAGACCGATTATCGCAGGTATCACTGGAGACACAGGACAGCGAATATGTGGCTCTTGTAGTTAGAGGGGTCATGCAGCACATGCAGGAATTGGATCGCTGGATCAACAGCTGCAGTTTGGACTGGAAAGTCCAAAGGCTGGCCCGGGTTGATCGCAATATCTTACGGCTTGCCATCTTCGAGATACGTTTTCTTGAAGACGTGCCTATGAAAGTCAGTGTTAACGAAGCGGTGGATCTGGCGAAAAGATTCAGCGATGCCCAATCCCCGAAGTTCGTGAACGGCATTCTGGGCTCGGTTGTCAGCCTCAGCGGTGGTGATTAGGTGCCAAGGCATCTTTTTCTCGGCATTGATACCAGTAATTACACGACGTCGTTCGCAGCAGTTGATGATATGGCGGTTGTGTTGGGTGACTTCCGTCAAGCGCTGCAGGTACGGGAGAATACACGGGGCCTTCGTCAATCGGAGGCTTTTTTTCAGCATGTTCAGAACCTTCCAGCTTTGGCGGAATTACTATTTGCCCATACATCTGGCTGGACCGCAGCCGGTATCTGTGTCAGCAGCCGGCCGCGTCCGCTGGTTGACTCGTACATGCCGGTTTTTCTTCCAGGGTTGGGGCTAGCTAAGTCTTTGGCAGCGGCACTCAATATACCTTGGAGTGAGACGTCGCATCAGGAGAACCATATTTGGGCTGCGCTCAGCACGGCGCCAGGCCTCAAGGATGACGTCTTTCTCGCGCTGCATGTATCGGGTGGGACAACCGATCTTCTCCTGGTGAAACGCTGCGAAAGTGATCTAGAGATAGAGGCTCTAGGAACGGCTGGCGATCTACATGCCGGTCAGTTTGTGGATCGTATCGGGGTAGCCCTTGGTCTGCATTTTCCGGCTGGGCCGCAGCTGGAAAGCTTAGCAGCGCTGGCCGGCCATGATCTTCAGTTTCCATCCGTACATAGTAATGGACAAATGAGCTTTTCGGGTCCTGAGTCTGCTGCCCGGCGGGCGGTCGATAGGGCTGCTCCGGCTGACATTGCGTACTCTGTGTTTTCCTGTGTAGCTCGGACCCTAGAGGGCGTCCTTTTGTGGGCAGAGAAACACACTGGCTGTCGCTCTGTGCTGTTGGCGGGGGGTGTCATGGCGAATCGGCAGATTGCCGGGTATTTGAGCGAACGTTTTGCAGCGAGGCTGTCACTGTACTCTGCCACACCAAAGTTGTCTGTGGACAACGCCGTGGGTGCGGCAATTCTGGCGCTTCGTCGCTATGGTCCTGTTGATAGGTGTTGGGAAGGGAATGATACATTTGAGTCTTAGAATGCTGACAGTGAGCGAATTGACAACTCGAATAAAGGGCTGCATCGAAGTGCCGGAGTTGATGGAGTTGGCTGTCGTTGGTGAGATCTCAAACTTCAAGCACCATAGTTCCGGACACATGTACTTTACACTTAAGGATGACAGGAGCCGAGTCAAGGCAGTCATGTTCCGCGGACGGAACCGTTATCTACGGTTCCGTCCAGAAAATGGGCAGACCGCGGCAGCATTGGGGAGCATTGGTCTTTATGAACCGAATGGCGAATACCAGCTGTACGTGAATGAGCTTCTGCCGCAGGGTTTGGGTGATCTTCACTTGGCATACGAACAGCTTAAAGAAAAGCTTGCCGCTGAAGGACTCTTTGCTCCAGAAGCCAAGCGACTCTTGCCCGCTCTACCGCGCCGCGTCGCGGTCATAACTTCGCCAACCAGTGCTGCTCTGCGTGATGTCTTGAGTGTAACTCAGCGGCGCTTTCCTGGAATGCCGGTTGTTGTTGTGCCAGCTATCGTGCAGGGGGATGAAGGCCCTGCCAGTGTCGTCCGGGCGTTTTCTCTCGCCGAAGCCTCTGGGGCAGACGTTGTTCTTCTTGTGCGTGGGGGAGGGTCAATTGAGGAGCTTTGGACATTCAACGACGAACAAGTGGCGCGTGCGATTCGCCAGTGTTCCATTCCCGTTATCTCTGGTGTTGGACACGAAACCGACTTCACGATCGCTGACTTGGTCGCTGACCAAAGGGCCCCCACTCCCTCAGCTGCCGCCGAGTTGGCTGTTCC
>SLOG01000039.1 GCA_007132635.1 Limnochordia bacterium | reverse complement strand
ATAATCAACGCCTTGATCATCTGCTTTGTGTCTCTTCTACGCCTAATCTAATACAGCGGGAAGCGCGTTGATAATGTCTCCAGCAACAAGACCACGGCACCCGCCATGTTCTACAGCCTCGTCCCCGGCGGATCCATGGACAAAAACGCCGGCTGCTGCCGCGTCCCAGCCTGAAGCACCTTGGCAGAGTAATCCGCCAATGATCCCCGACAGGACATCCCCCGTGCCCGCTGAAGCCATTCCGTGATTACCAGACGTGTTAAAGCAAAGCTGCTGCTGACCAGCCACGATGGTAGGCACTCCTTTTAGAACGACATTGACCCCAAACCTCTCACTAAACGCAGCGGCTTCCTCAACCCGCTGCCGGTCAATATCGACCGCCGACCGACCCACAAGTCGCCCTAGTTCACCGGGATGCGGGGTCAGCACCCACTGTTGACGTACGTCCTCGGCAGCGAACTCGAGTACGTCCAACTGGCCCTGCAGGGCGTTAATTCCGTCAGCATCCAATACCAACGGCCCTTTCCATGTTTCTAGAAGGGTTCGGACACAGGCAGCCGTCTCTCCTTCACCCGACAAGCCGCAACCAAGTATCAGCACATCCTTGCCAGAGAGCATGGAAACCAGCGCGTCTTGGCTCACACTACCAAACGCTCCAAGGGATGTGTCCGGAACTGGGACAGTGATAACCTCGCTGGGAGGAAAACGGCCATAGATAGACTCAGGAACCGCTAGTGTAACAACACCAGCTCCAGACCGCAGACACGCTTGACTAGCTAAGGCAGCGGCACCTGCATACCTACGTGATCCGGCCACGACTAATGCATGGCCGAAAGTCCCCTTATGGCCATGTGCCGCCCGGCTCGGCAGCGATGTATTCTCCGCCGTCAAAAGATACTTGCGGCTATCCGGCTCCAACGAGCGAGGAATGCCGATATCGACAACCTTCCGAACGCCCACGTATTCAGCTGCTGGATACAACAAAAGACCTTGTTTCAGACATCCTAAAACGACAGTCTTCACAGCGCGGATCGCCGGCCCTTCCACGGCACCGGTATCGGCACTGCAGCCGGTGGGAACGTCCACAGCAGTCACTGGCAGCCCAGAAGCGTTGACCGTCTCCACAATATCAGCAGCCAATCCCGTCAACTGCCCTCTGAAGCCCGTCCCCAGAAGAGCGTCGACTACGATACCGCCGAGGCTCAAAGAAAACCGCAGTTTTGGCACCGATTGGGAGTCCATGCGATAGACTTCTCCACCAAGCCGCTCAAACACCTCATAGTTGTGCTGACACTCGCTGCTGAGACGACCACCAACGAAGTACACACGCACACGGCAGCCTCTGTTAAGAAGATGGCGTGCTACCACAAACCCGTCGCCTCCGTTATTTCCACTCCCTGCCAAGACATGCACGCGCCGATCTGTTAAAGAGGAGTATTCGTCCTCCAATACTCTAACAATGGCCGTGCCAGCGTTCTCCATGAGCACCAAACTTGGGATCCCGATTGTGTGTATCGCTTCCGAATCCATAGCTCGCATTTCGTCGCACGTTACCACCCGCATAGCGGACCCCTCCTTCAATGCCCAACCGCCACTACATAGGCTATCGCCAACTCCGCAGTATGAGACAAGCTCACCAAGAGTTCGCCGATTCTCTGCCGATCTGCCGTCTCACGAGCCGCGCCGTGGAGGGTGATATACGGTCTGCCCTCATCATTCTGCAGAATCTCAATCTGGGCAAAACCAATCCCCTTTTGCCAACCAGTACCTAGTGCTTTCATCGCCGCCTCTTTACCAGCGAAACGCGCGGCCCAGGAGGCCGGCGGCCGACCCGCCAATAAAGACCGTTCTCGCTCTGTATACAGACGTTCTGAAAAACGCGGCCGTTCCATGGCCTTGGCTATACGCCGAATCTCAATGATGTCGATCCCACAGCCTGCAATCCGTTCGCCCAAAGCCTCACCACCATTCTACTTCCTGGGAAACTGTTGGTTCTCCTTGTTCTTTCTCAATCACCGCTGCCAGCGAGTCAACCGCGCTGTCCAACAGCTGTTTGTCAGGGTGCTCAGCCAGAATCCTAAGTTTCGGCTCTGTGCCGCTAGCTCGAACGAAAAGCCGTCCCAACGGTTTCAGACGGTCCTCCGTATTGTTGACCGCAGTGCAGATAACAGGATTGTCCTCCCATCCCGTTTTACTGCTGACTTCAACGTTAACAAGACGCTGTGGAATAGCGGAAAGAACCGCTGCCATTTCGCTCAAAGGTGTTCGTTCCTCCGCCAAGACCGCCAACAGATGAAGAGTGGTTAAGAGGCCGTCGCCCGTCGTGCTGTGTTCGGCAAAGATTATATGGCCAGATTGCTCGCCTCCCACGGCCAAACCGTGTTTCAGCATCGCTTCGAGAACATAACGATCACCAGCGGCCGTCACCACAACGTCACCACCAGCCTGCTGAAAGGCGCGTTTCAGACCGCCATTACTGTAAACCGTCGCTGCTACCGCCTTTTTAGGCAGCTGCCCACCTGCCAGCCTATGCAGGCCGCAGATGGCTAGAATGTGGTCGCCATCAACGAGTTCACCATTCTCATCAACGGCCAAAACCCGGTCAGCATCACCATCATAAGTGAAGCCAATATCAGCACCAACGGACCTCACCAAATCCTGAAGCGCCTGCGGACAAGTCGAACCGCAGTGTTCATTGATGTTTGTACCCGTTGGCTTATCGTTGACCACTGTCACAGCAGCCCCAAGCCGCCGCAGCAGACGCGGAGCCGCTTCGAAGGCCGCTCCGTTGGCACAATCCACCGCAATGTGTAGGTTACTTAGAGTCACAGGCACCGAAGCCGCCAGATAATCCAGGTACTTGTTTCGCGCTGATTCATGGCGGCCGACAGTCCCGACATCGCTTCCCACAGGACGGTTCGCAACCTCCTGCCCCAACACAGACTCAATCTGGTCCTCCAATTCATCCGATAGCTTATATCCAGTACTAGAAAAGAACTTGATGCCATTATCCGCTGCTGGATTGTGCGAAGCGGAAATCATGATCCCGGCATCGACGCCCATTGTACGGGTACTGTAGGCTACCGCTGGCGTAGGGACAACGCCGAGCAAGGCGACATCCCCGCCTGCAGACGTGATGCCCGCCGTCAGTGCTGCCTCAAACATGGGACCTGAGATGCGGGTATCGCACCCAATAGCAATCTGCGGCCGTCGCGTCTTGGTCCCCAAAACTACAGTACCGGCACGGCCAAGACGAAAGGCTAGTTCAGGCGTGAGTTCTTGATTGGCAACCCCGCGAACTCCGTCAGTCCCGAAATATTTCCCCAACGCTATCACCTAACCCTTTGCAGAACTTATCTTTCTGTGTCCTCTCCACTCTCTTCATTTTCTATACGGATACTGACAGAGTTCGGTTCAAACGAAACCGCAGTCAGAACACGTCCCGTGACATCCAAAGCATGAGGGGCAAAGTCTCCTTCAAAAGAGGAATCAGTGCCGATAGAGGGCACATAGACAACCACTTGTGCCACCTGAGCCATTACACTCCGACGTCCACTGACAGCTACCTGCACTGGTTCAATCTCGACAACCCGCAAGGCCTGGCCTTCCGGCAGGCCGACAAACGCTAGCGTCACAGGATACACATCCTCTACAATACTCTCGACCTCAAGCCCGACCCAGCGAGGAGAAACACTGACAACCTCAACGCCCGTAGGGACGGACACTCGGACGCTGTAGGTACCTGACCCCTCCGATGCGTTTCCTAAATCAACAGTCACATCGGTATCTCGCTCAGCCAAGGTCATCAACGGGGTAATTCCCCGGATCCGAACCTGAACAGGATCAGGTGCCACCGTGAGTGCATACTGCTCCGATAGATTTTCGACCTGAACGGGAGCCGTGACAACTCGCTCAACAACTCCTACATGCTCTTCAGCTCCAGCTAAGAACCACAAGACCAAGGCCAAAACCAGGGCAAATAAACGAACATACACATCATCACGGTAGATACGCTTCCAGCGTTTAGCCGCATAATTCCACCACTGAAGCATTCTCGCCCGCCAGTTCATCCGCTATCGCCCCCAAACCGAAAAAGCTCCTCTTCGGGCGGAGTCAGATAATGCTGCAGCTGTTCACGTAGACGCCCTTCCGTCAAATGCCTCCGCAGATGAGCCTCCACCGCCAATGATAGGGTACCAGTCTCTTCCGACACAATGATAGTCAGCGCGTCGCTCTGCTCCGAGAGGCCTACGGCTGCGCGATGACGTGTACCCAACTGGCTATCCAAGGCCGAATCAGTCAAGGGCAGAAAACACCCTGCCGCTGCTATGCGGCCGCGGCGAAGGATCAAAGCTCCATCATGCAAAGGGGAATTCGGTTCAAACACATTGGCCAGAAGTTCTTCACTAAATGCTGCATCCAAGAGGACCCCCGTCTCGACATACTCCTGCAGTCCCATAGTACGCTCGATCACGATAAGCGCGCCAACTCGCCGACTGCTAAGCCGCGCAGCTGTACTTACGATGCCGTCTATCATCTCCAAAGGTGACTGACTGGTAGTCTGGCGAAATGACGCGAAAAACTGGCCGCGACCTATCTGCTCTAACGCACGTCTCAACTCGGGATAGAAGACAATAGGAAGTGCAACCAAGATGACGGTTACGCTCTGCTGCAAGAGCCAACTAACCGTTCGAAGAGCGAACGCCTGGGCAATAAGGCTGGCTGCAAATATTACAGCCAGCCCCTTGATCAATGTCGTCGCTCGAGTACCTCGTATGAGATTCATCAACTTGTAGATCACGAAGGCGACAATCAGAATGTCAACAGCGTCGCGAATAGTGAAGTTCATGTACTAGTTTCGCCACCTAAAAACGACGTCATGTTCCTTGACCCCGTCGTAAGCTGTCTGTGAACGTCGGCAAGAGTCCCATCTTGGTGCAGAAGGAACAAGTCCATCCCGACAGCAGCAGCCGGCCCATCCATGACGGGATCATCACCAACCATCATACAGACGTCAGGGGACTTGCCTATTCGAGAGCAAATCTCTCGGTAATAGTCGGTTTGAGGCTTACAAGAGGCCATGTTATCCCCTGTGGTGACTAAAGCATAAGGGTAAGTCTCAAGACGCCCCCATCGAAGACGCTCGTAAATGGCTTCGCTGGGAAAGAGCGGATTTGTGGCGATAACTACCGCCAATCCACGATCCAAAGCTGCCTCCACTACCTTGGCGGCCCATGGATCCACGCGGGCCTTGCGACCCAAGGTAGGGAAGTCGTCCCTATAATACTCCTCGAAACGATGGATCAAAGATGGATCGAGATCAGTCCGAGAGAAAAAGTCCTGCGAAAACACTGTGATATTCGTGATCGATGGATCGGTGTTTGCCATCATGGCTTCCGTGGCCGCCATCAAGTGCTGCAAAAACACATCGTGCGGCATGTAATCCGAAAATCTCGCTGCCAAACCATCAAAATACAATGGCATGAGCTCCTCAAAGCCTGTTTCCAGCAAAGTCCCATCCAGGTCAAGCAGTACAGCTTCAACACATCGCTGTGTACTTCTGTTTTCGTTATCCATGTCTCCATCTCTCCCACACGTCTTCAGCGGCGGCCGTAGCGACGCCGAATTCCCCCAGACACGCTTCCAAAGCACCCAATGTCCCAAGCATGTCCAGTGGAGAAACGTAGCCCATGTGTCCAATCCGCAGAATCTGCCCAGCCAGTTCACCCTGACCGCCTGCGACTTCCACACCGTAGTCGCCCAGAAGACGCCGTCGAAAAGCATCAACGTCCGCAAAATCTGGTTTTATGGCGGTCACAGTAGGGGAGGCCCACCGCTCAGGGACCAAAAGTGCTAAGCCAAGAGCTTTAACCCCGGCCCGCACCATATCACGCAGTAGTCGATGACGGGAAAACACCGCCGACAAGCCTTCCGCCTCAAGCATTGCAAGACTCTCCTCAAGGGCAAAAAGAGCAGAGATGTTGGGAGTAAAGGGTGTCTCGCCGATCTCAAGCATACGACAGTAACGCAGCAAGTCTAAGTAATAGCGAGGAGTGTCAACGTGAGCCATTCGCTCCCGAGCTCGGGAGCTAAGACTTACAAAAGCTAATCCAGGCGGAGCCATGAGGCATTTCTGTGAGGCCGTAACAACCACATCGATGTCCCAGTCGTCGGTTTCCAGGGGTACACCACCGAGAGAACTGACCGCATCGACAACAAAAAGAGCATCGGCCTTGGCGGCAGCTTTTGAAAGACCCTGGATATCATTAAGAACGCCAGTGGACGACTCATTTTGCGTGGCGAATACAACCATAACCTCGGGATGCCGTTGGAGCGCTTCTTGGGCACGCTCAGGATCGAGGCCTTCACCCCATGAATAGGTCAACTCGTGCACCTGGGCCCCAAAAGCGCGGCAGATCTGCGCCCAGCGTTCACCAAAGCTGCCTCCGACAAATACCATGACCGGATCGCCCGGGTTAATGAGATTGCTGACGGCAGCCTCCATCGCTGCTGTCCCCGAACCGGTTATGGGAACCAGACAGTTTTCGGTCCGAAATACTCTCTGCAGCCGCGCGAGCAGTGCCGGCATGCGCTGTCGAAAATCGGCACCGCGATGATTAATCATTGGCGCTGCGGCTGCCTGAAGCACCCGCGACGGCACCGGCACTGGACCAGGTATCCTTAATTCCGGTTTATCCCGATACATCTAACATCATCCTTTTCGTGCAGCGATTTGACCTCTGCGTCCTGTCGAAGGAATAACAGCCACTGATGAAACCTTCTTGAGAAATTCGCCGGCACACAGGCAGATTCCTGCCATGGATTGGCACAGCCAAAGCATACATGTATGCCGACACCTTGATAGGAAATTCCCCTGAAAGTCTCGTGGCCAAGGGCTTTTGGACTCGCCCGACGCGTTGACAGGTCGGCTGAATAAGTGGTATGATCGCATCAATGCAGCGCTAGATGAGGAAAGGGAGTGTCAACGGCCGCATGCCGAAAACGCGCGAAGACATACTTAGGTTAACGAAGGAACACGACATTCAATTCATACGCCTGCAGTTTACAGACATAGTCGGGACGGTGAAGAATGTCGCCATTCCAGTTAAGCAACTGCAAAAGGCACTGGAAAACGACATAATGTTTGACGGTTCGTCCATTGAGGGTTATGTGCGCATTGAAGAATCCGACATGAACCTTCAGCCTGATTTGGACACGTTTACGATCTTCCCCTGGAGCCGAGGTGAACAAACTGAGGCCCGACTGATCTGCGATGTGTTCTACACAAACGGCCGCCCCTTCGATGGAGACCCTCGCCGCGTCTTGAAAACTGTACTGGACGAAGCGCGGTCCATGGGATACCGCGTAATGGCTGGGCCAGAAATCGAGTTTTTCCTTTTCCATCTGGACCGGTACGGCAAGGGTACAACTCTGACCCACGATGAAGCTGGCTATTTCGACATGGGACCCGTTGACCGTGGCGAGTCAGCGCGGCGCGACGTTGTTGTTACATTAGAGCAAATGGGGTTTGACGTTGAGGCATCGCACCACGAAGTGGCCCGCGGTCAGCACGAAATCGGTTTCAAATACGATGATGCTCTCGTCAGCGCCGACCGAATTGCCACGTTTAAATTCGTCACCAAGACTGTAGCCCGGCAGCACGGGCTCATTTCGAGCTTTATGCCCAAACCCATTTTCGGCGAGGCTGGTTCGGGTATGCACACTCACATTTCCCTGGTCGATGACGCGGGACGCAATGTCTTCTACGATCCGAAAGAGATATTCCAGCTCAGCAAGACAGCCGTGCACTTTATCGGTGGACTCCTCCACCATGCACCCGGCTTCACAGCCATCACCAACCCTCTGATCAACTCGTATAAACGCTTAGTTGCCGGTTACGAAGCACCCGTATATATCTCCTGGTCAGCCCAGAACCGTTCTGCTTTAGTCCGCGTACCAGCCAGTCGTCAGCAGGGAACCCGCGTAGAACTCCGATCGCCAGATCCCTCCTGTAACCCTTATCTAGCCTTGGCAGTGATTATACGTTCGGGACTCGACGGCATTAGAAACTCCATCGTACCCCCGGAATCGCTCGGACAGAATATCTACAACATGGATGAACAGGACCGTTTGGACATGGGGGTGAAGTCCCTGCCTCAATCCTTGGAAGAGGCTGTACGATGCCTGGCTGCTGATAGTCTAGTGCGCGAGACATTGGGTGACCATGTGTTTGACAACTTTATGCGTGCCAAGCTTCACGATTGGCAGGAGTACACGGTTCAAGTTCATCCGTGGGAAGTCACCAAATACTTGGGGGTCTGACAGATGACAATCGAAAAAGAAATCCCGATGGTAGTTGATTGGCTGAGAGGAATGGCCGAAGCAGCAGGCTGCCGAGGTCTAGTAGTCGGCCTCAGCGGAGGCGTTGACTCGTCAACAGCAGCAGCACTGATGAAAAAGGCGTTTCCGGACAACTGTCTTGGGATCATCCTGCCGATTCACTCCAATACCCAGGACCAGACAGACGCCTTGGCGGTAGCTAAGACCTTCGAGATTCCCCATTACATCCTGGATGTAGAGAACGAGCACCGAAGCATCCTGGAGCGGTCGCTTACAAGCCTGCAGAACATGGGATGCGAGCCTCGCGTAAGGATGACAGACGCCAACCTGCGGGCTCGGCTCCGGATGTCCTGCATTTATGCAGCAGCTAACGCTCTTGAATATATGGTTATCGGGACCGATAACGCGGCCGAGCTCTACTTGGGATATTTCACGAAGTTTGGCGATGGCGGTTGTGATATTATGCCTTTGGCTTCGTTCACTAAAGGCGAAGTACGCGAGCTGGGCTCCTTATTGGGAGTCCCGCAGACTATTATCGAAAAACCGCCGTCCGCCGGTCTGTGGGAGGGTCAGACAGATGAGGGAGAACTCGGCATCTCCTATGAGGTCATCGACGCTTATCTGCAAGGACAATCGGTAAAGGACGAGCAACGCGCTCTTATCGAGAAGCATCATAAGCAGTCGGCCCACAAACGCGAGACTCCGGCATATTACAAGAGGCAGCCTTAATGGCCGCCTCTTTGTAGTAAATGCATGACTCGGTGCGCCGTCTCCTGAACATCCTGGTCATTCTTGGCAGCCCAGAAGTCCTGAACCATCATGCCTTGAGCCTCCATCAACGCCATCAACCGCTGCAGCGCTTTT
>SLOG01000110.1 GCA_007132635.1 Limnochordia bacterium | reverse complement strand
GGCTGCCAACTGTGCGCATGTACTGTTTATCCCCGATCCCTCGACTCCAACGGCACGAGCAAACCGTCCGTCAAACGCACCCGATTGCCGCCCACCTGGGCCACTGCCGATCGTTCACTCGTAGCGACGACCAGGCCGAAGCCATGCTGTTTCTGGAGCGCCAGCAAGTCCGCAAGAAACACCTCGCTGTCCGCGTCTCCCAACCCGCCGCACGGTTCGTCGGCAAACACAATCTTCGGGCCATGCACCAAAGTGCGTGCCAGCGCAGCCCGCTGCCTCTCCAAACGAGACAGCGCCGCCGGGCGCAGATGAGCCTTCTCCGTGAGCTCAAAGGCCGCGAGCAGATCAGCCATCGGCTGATCGGTCCACCGTCCGCCTACCATACGCAGCGGCAGCAGCACGTTTTCCCGCACACTGAGCTCGGGCATGAGGTAGTGGCGCGCAAAGACAAACCCGAAGAGCGAACCGCGGCACCGCGCCCGGCGCGGCTCACGCCATTCCCGAACGTCCTGGCCATCCACCATGATGGTTCCTTCTGTGGGACTCATCAGGAGCCCCATAAGCTTAATCAAAGTCGTTTTCCCCGAACCCGGCGTACCAAGCACAACGGCCCGCCGGCCCTCGGCAGCGTCCAAGGTAACAGCATCCAACACTCGCTGGCTGCGCCCATAGACCTTCGTCACCTCATCGAGCCGCACGATAGTCATCTACGGTCACCTCCTCCAACCCCACTTGACTGGCGTGGAGCAGTGGATACAAGGCCCCCACCCAACTGCCGCCTACGACGGCTAGCCACACCCAACCGAGCCGGTGCGCTGCCCACAGGATCGGCAGTTCCCGCAGATAGAAAACATCGGGAAGGATCACCGGAAACGCGGCAAAATGGCGGACCAAGAGCCACCCCGCTCCTGTGCCCACAGCAGCCCCGACGGCACCCAAGATAACCGCCTGCAGAACCACCAGCCGCGCCAGCTGCTGCGGTGAGGCGCCCATCACACGCAGAGTCCACATCGGCTGGGTTTGGCGAAACGTCAGCTGGTGAAGGAAGTTGGCCATACCCACGACGATAAGCAACGTGAAGAAGCCAAAGCAGACCCACGCGCCGATGCGCTGCCCCTGCCAGGCGGCATACAGAGCTGAATGCCGGTAGTACCAGGGCTGGACCCACAGATCGGTCGCCGCAGCCAAGCGGTCCGCCAATCGATCCAAGGCCGACAGATCGTCTGCCCGCACCCCGTACCCGCTGATCCCCGAGACACCCAATACCTCCTGGACATGCCGCAGCGGCAGGTAGACCACTTCTGCATCCTGCTGGTAGTAACCGGTACGGAAGGTACCTGCCACCTGGACTTCGAAGGTCTGAGCGGCCGTTGTCAATGTGAGCGCGTCACCGATATGCACATGCAGGCGCCTGGCCAACGCCTCGCCGATAACAGCCCCGCCATCACCCTGCACCGGCAGGGACTCCTGCTCCCAATCCACGCCGCGGACAGTGACAGTTTCCGCGATGTCGCCTCGCTGCAGCAGACCCGACACTGCCAGGTACGGCGCCACCTCCGCAACGCCCGGCACGCCGCCGGCTGTGTCAGAAAGGTCAGCCTGCAGCCAGTGGACAATACCAGGTTCAAGGTAAAGATGCGGCACCAGCCCCAGCAGATCCTGTTCTAAATGGTCATCGAAGCCGGCGGAGAAGGAGAACACAACGAGCATCCCCAAAGTTCCGGCAGCCAATGCCAGCACGGCTGGCAGCGTATGCCGTGCGTATGCACGTAGCTGCCGCAGACTGAAATAAAGCACCCAAGGCATAGGCCTCACCCGCCCATTCGCCGCAAGGCGGCCGCTATCGTCTCCGGCGCTGTATTATCCACAATGCGTACCTTGCCAACAGCTTCCGGCAGAATAAACGTTATGTTCGAACCAACCGTCTTCTTGTCATGGCCGATACCTTCCAGAACCGCCTCGATCGAGATATCGGCGGGCAGCATTGTCGGCAGCGAAAATGCTTCCAGCAGCTGCACCACGGCTTCCGTATCTGCGGGCGAAAACACTCCGTATTCCTCACCCAGCCGGCAGGCAGCCACCATGCCCACCGCCACGGCCTCACCATGGCGATAGCGGCGATACGCTGTCGCTCGCTCGAGCGCATGGCCGACGGTATGGCCGAAGTTCAGCACGGCCCGGAGCCCGCGCTCCTGTTCATCCTCACGGACAACGGCTGCCTTAATGGCGCACGAACAGCCGATCACGTACTCTAAAACCTCCGCATCGCGAGCGTGCAGCCCGTCCGTATGCGCCGCCAGGTAATCAAAGAATTCCCGCTCCCACAAGACGCCGTACTTAATGACTTCGGCCATACCGGCCTGCCACTCCCGTACGGGAAGCGTCCGAAATACCTGCAGATCGGCCCACACCGCTTGCGGCTGATAGAAGGCCCCGATCAGGTTCTTCCCGAGGCGGTGGTTGACAGCCACCTTGCCGCCGACACTGCTGTCAACCTGCGCCAACAACGTAGTGGGTACCTGGACATACGGAATCCCCCGCAGCAGCACGGATGCTGCGAAACCAGCCAAATCGCCGACCACGCCGCCTCCGACAGCCAGCAGCAGCGTACGGCGGGACAGGCGCTGTTCCAGCGCCGAGGTAAGCAGTGCCTCCGCCTGCTGCCAAGTCTTGAACTCTTCCCCATCGGGCATGACATAGGTATGCACCGGCCGCCCCATATCCGACAGGGATCTGGCCAAGGCTTCGCCATACAACGGATGGACGGTTTCGTTGCTGACCACGAGCAGTTCGGAGATGCGTTCCCATCCTGGCAGCGCTGTCACCAGCCTCTGCGGATCCTGCAGAATCCCGGAACCAATGTGAATGTCGTAGGCGGCCGAGGCCGTCTGCACAGGAACTACCCGCATAAAATCTCAACCTCCCCGCCTAAGCCCACCATCGCCTCGGCAAACCCGGGGAACGAAACGTTGACCGCCTCGGCATGGGCGACCGTCGTTGTGCCGTCGGCACCCAAGCCGGCTATCGCTAAGGCCAAGGCCATGCGGTGATCCCCATGACTTTCACAGGCCGTCCCATGGAGCCGATGTCCGCCGCGCACCTCTAGGCCATCCGGCAGTTCGGTAACGTTGGCTCCGAGCTTCGTGAGTTCGGTCGCTGTCGCTGCGATGCGATTGCTTTCCTTGACCTTCAACTCAGCAGCATCCTGAATCGTAGTGGTTCCCGACGCAAAGCAGGCAGCCACCGCCAGCACTGGAATCTCGTCAATTAGGCGCGGAATCAGGTCGCCTTCAACGACACATCCCCGCAGTTTGCTGCTCTCTACGACCAAATCGCCGATGGGCTCCCCCGCCGACACTCGTTCGTTCTCAACACGGATCGAACCACCCATAGTCTGCAGCACATCGATGATCCCTGTCCGGGTGGGATTGAGGCCCACATCCAACAGCCGCAGCCGCGAGTTGGGCACAATGAGACCAGCCACCAACAGAAACGCTGCCGACGAAATATCCCCTGGGACTTCCCACTGGCCGCTGCGCAGGGCAGGACCACCGTGGACTCGCACCACGCGCTCCGAAACCTCCACTTCTGCTCCCAATCCCTGCAGCATCAATTCCGTATGATTGCGAGATTGCAGCGGCTCCCGTACCTCTGTCCAGCCGTCGGCAAACAGCCCGGCCAGCAGTATAGCCGACTTGACTTGGGCACTCGCCACCTCCGTCTCATACTGGATCGCGCGCAGGCCCCCGCCCATGATCGTCAGCGGAGCCAGCTGGCCGCCGTCCCGGCCGAAGACCGACGCACCCATAGCGCGCAGCGGTTTGGCGACTCGCCCCATGGGGCGCCGCCGAATCGAAGCATCCCCCGTCATCACCGAGTAGAACGGCTGCCCCGCCAGGATGCCCGCCAGCAGGCGCATCGTCGTACCGGAATTCCCAACATCCAGCACAGTACCCGGTTCACTCAGGCCCCGCAGGCCGCGGCCTTTAACAGTAACAGTTGTCGCCTCTTGTTCAATGGCAATCCCCAACTGACGGAAACACTGGGCTGTATGCAGACAGTCATCACTGGTCAGGAAATTGCTGACCGTCGTGGTTCCTTGGGCTAGCGCCCCGAGCATGATACTGCGGTGAGAAATGGACTTGTCACCCGGAATCTTCACGTCCCCGCTCATACCACGCGAACGCCGAATCGCCAGACTGACCATAGTAAACCCCCTGCCTAAGTCAAGAAGGGGCACCCCAACCGGGATGCCCTATCCTACCTATATTTATACTAGAATAACACATTGGTTCCCGCTTGACAATCCTCGGATCCCGCCGGAACACCGTGGATCAGAAAGGCCATCACCTGATCCGTCATCGCTTCAACATCCACAAACTGCCCATCGTGAACACGTTCCATCACCACCGTACTGACGGCCCCGGAGACCATGGACGCGACAAACCCTGTGTCCACGGGATAGTCGGGCGGCAAAATACGAGAAAACACGTCCGTTTCGACCGCCTGCACACTGCGGCGGACGACCAACAACCTCTGCTGCAGTTCGTCCGGGAAGTCTGCCATAGACTGCACGACTACTTGAAACAAGGTAATGTGCCTTAGAAGAAAACGAATCCTCGTCTCGATCAGACTGCGGAGGATGACTCGGGGTGATCGCAAACCCTGCAGCTGCTCCTGAAACAACGCCCCGATGGAACAGCAGCGTTCTTCCAGCAAGGAAATAAAGAGATCCTGCTTACTGGAGAAGTACAGATAAATGGTTCCTTTGGCCACGCCTGCATGCTCGGCAATCTCATCAACCCGAGCGGCTGCGTAACCCTTTTCTGAAAAGACCGCCTCGGCTCCCTCCAGAATCTGTTCGCGGCGTTCCTGGCCTACAGCTGGTTCACTCACAGACAACTCTCCTATCTCCACGATATCTGATTCCATTCGCCAGACGAGACTCCCTGAACAACCTGGGTCAGAGGCACGCCTGCTGCCCGCGCCAACTCAGCTTGACTCATCCAGTAGGCCAACGCTGCTTCCTGGGCTGCACTGCGGGCATGGGCGACCATCAGCTTCCCGTCCAGCAGATCCTTGCGCACCGCCATACCCGCCGCATACAGTTCTTCCATCTGAGTAAATGTGCGTTCTGCTTCCAAGAGCATCTCCTTCCGCAGGGCGTACGTACGGTAAGCCTGCTGCAGCGAGAAATAGCGATTGTGGATGTCCAGAAAGACGCCATCCTCGGCACTCACGTACTGCAGGCCAGCCTGCTCGACAGCCAGAGCTCGGCGTTCTTCCTCCGCTCGTCCAGCCCCACCATCGCCAAAACGGTAGGTGACATTCACGTTCACCTGCCAGGGATTTACGTCTTGAGCTTGCTCCAGACCGTCAGGCAGCCCCCGCGTCTCTGATCTGTTTAAGGTCGTCGTCAACAGCCTGTCCGAATCCAGCGAACCGCGGACAGTAAATTCGTCCGCTTCGTACGTGCCGGATACCCTGGCCGACCAATCACTGCGGCCCAGTTCGGTCGCATACTCCACCTCGGCCAACCGCCGCTGTTTCGCAGCACTGCGAAGCTCTAATCGGCTATCCATGGCGAAAGCCAGCATGTCGTCAAAATCAACGACCCATTCCTCAACGCCGAATTGCTCTTGAGCCGCCAGATCTGCAGCCCACTCTGTCCCCGTTTCGAGATAGCTCGCATCGAGGCCGATGAGGCGGAGCAAGCCAAGAATTGAGATCTGCAGCCCGTGTTCTGCCCGCTGCACGTTGTTCTCTGCCTCTAAGACCGCGTTCTTCTCTCGTAAAACATCCACAGGTGTGACTGTGCCGGCCAGCAGTTTATTCTCGGTGATTGCCAGACTCTCCTGCGCAATGTCTTTGGCGAGCTCGGCGACTGCGAACATTGAGTAGCTGTTGAGAATGCCGTGATAGTACTGCTGCACCTGGGCCACCAAGTCCAAGGCCGCTCGCTGTTGCTGCAGTTCGGTGAGTTCCAGCCCAATTTCCGCCTGCGTCAGCGCACCGCGCAGCTGGTTGCTAGGCCCTAGCTGCTGGGCGTAGGTTAGCGACCCGGAAACCACATGAACAACATCCTCCGGGTCCGGGGCGCCCACGGTCGGACGCGATGCGCCGCCACCCATGTTCGCAAAGTTCTGCCCGATGTAATCACCGGACAAGGTCAGCTGCGGACGCAGCGAAGCCTGCAGCCCAGCCAGCGAAGCCAGCATCATCTTCAGCTCCAGCTCACTCAACTGCATGCTGGTATCTCTCACAAACGCAATCGCCAACACATCACTGAGAGACTGGATCGCGTCCAAATCCACGTCGCCGTCCCAGCCCAGCGGCCAATCCGCTGAGACTGCGCTCTGAGCGGAGAGCCCCCCCGACACCAGCAGAACAGCTGCCAGCACGACGAGCAGAACAGCGAGTCGGTGTTTTTCCATCGTCTTCATACTATCGCCTCCTCGGCACCAACATCGCTGGCCGCTCAATCCCGCAGGGCTCGAGCCACGGCATAGTCATAGCGCACCTTGGCCAAGTTGTGGTCATAGACGGCATTCACGTAGTCGTTGCGGGCAGCTAAGAGGCCGATGCGGGCATCCTCAAGGTCAGTACTCGTGATCATGTCCGCTTCATAAGAGAGCTCGGAAAGGCGAATCATCTCCTCAGCCTCTTCGACACCCTTCTGGAGGACGGGAATCCGTTCTTCAGCGTCCCGCAGGGCAGAATAGCTTTGGCGGATCTCCAAGGCCAGCAGTTCTTTCACTTGGCGCAGCTGCAACTCGCTCTTCGCCAAGTTGATCTTTGCCTGCTCCAGCGTCAAGACAGGCGTATAGTCGTTATCGGAGAGCTCAACGTTTTTGCGCGCCACCTCAACAGCTGCCTGCAGCTGCTTGACCTCATCACGATTCTCTAGCGCAAATGCCAAGTCGTCGGCCAGATCGATATCCGCTGGTTCCACAGTCATGTCCATATCCTTGGGAAGCACCGGTGCATCCAACGGCAGGCCCAACGTTTGCCGAAACCGCATCTGCGTGAGCTCCAAACTGTGCCTTGCCTGACTCACGCCGGCCTGGGAATCGAGCACACTGCGCGTCGCCCGGATAACATCGAGTCGAGTCGCCGTGCCCACTTCCAGCTTTTTGCCAGCGATGTCCTCATGCCGCTCTGCCGATTCCAGCCCTTCTTGGGCAATATCCAACAGGTTTTGCAGCCGCAGCACATTGTAGAAGTCCGAACGCACGTCCAGAGCCAAACTGTCCAGTCCCATCAGGTAGTTCTGCCTTGCCAAATCCAAGCCCGCCTGGGCCTGAAGCAGCATCGTAGGTGATGGCTGCATGATCTGAGCCGCTTCTGCTTGCCGGTAGCTGAACTGCGCCTCCTGCAGCGACAGCCGGGTGATCTCTAATGTCGTGCTGTTCTCCTGCGCAATCTCCAGCGCTTCGCCCAGCGTCACATACCGAACCCCTTTTGTTTCTCCCAAGTCCTCCGCTGGTTCGGCACCATTGGCGTTCACCAAAACCGACAGCAAAAGCACCATGACTGCCACCAACACCCACACGCTTCGTAACCGCACATGACCACTCCTTTTCCTTTTAACCGTCTCTCTACGCATGTCCATCTACCTTGCCTGCTTTGGATGTCTGCCCCAAGAGCTGCATCACCCGCGCGCCGAACCCATCAAACAGCGAATAGAACACCGGGAGCACAAACAACGTAAGCAGCGTTGACGTAATGAGGCCGCCCATGACGACTACGGCAATAGGCTGCTGCATTTCACTGCCGTCGCCTTGACTGAAGGCCAAGGGAACCATGGCCAGCACCGTTGTCAGCGTTGTCATCAGGATGGGACGCAGGCGCACGCGGCCCGCCTCTACCAAGGCATCATGCCGGTTCATCCCCTCCGCCCGCATCTGGTTGACATAATCGATCAAAACGATGGCGTTGTTGACCACGATACCCGCCAGCATGATGGCGCCAATAAAGGATACTAAGCTGAAGTTTACGCCGAAGGCCAGCAGGCCGCCGATGACGCCGATAACGGCAAACGGCAGCGTAATCATTATGGCCAGAGGCTGCAGCAGGCTTTCAAACTGCGACGCCAGAATCATGTAGACCAACACGACACCCAGCAGGAGTGCCAGAGACAGCTGGCCAAAGGATTCCTGCATCTGCTCATCTTCGCCGCCGAAGCTGGCCTGGACACCAAACGGCATCGGAAAAGCTCCCACTGCTGTCTGCACATCTCGGTTTACGGAACCCAAATCCCGGCCAGCCACCTGGGCTGACACACTGACCACTCGACTGCGCTCGGACCGGGATATGGACACAGGGCCCTCGCCGCGCTCCAGCGAACCCAGCTCTTTCAGTGGGATAAACCCGCGTGGTGTCGAAATAGGGATGTTCTCCACATCCGTGGGGTTCTGCCGCCAGTACTCACCCAACTGTACCAGAACACCGATTTCCTCTCCGCCCGTGCGATACTGCGTAACCGTCGTACCGCTCACTGCAGTCCGTACCGTCGAAGCCACCTGGCTCACACTCACTCCATAGTCCGAAGCCCGGTCTCGGTCGATCTGCAGCCGAATCTCCGGCTGTCCCTCCGTGAAACTCGTGCGAGGTTCCTGCACCCCCGGGATTTCTGCCAGGACATCCAATAACCGGTTGGCCGTCTCCTGGAGCAGATCCATATCGTCGCCCCGCAGCTGCACGTCCACAGGGCTGCCAGAGCCCGTACCCATCATCATGACCCCAGTAGCCCTCACCGTGATGTTGGCACCGGGCACAGACTCGGCAAACGCACGCAGTTCGCCAACGATGTCTTCGGTCGAGCGGTCGCGTTGATCCAAATCCACCAATTGAACACCGATCCGGCCCGATTCCGTGCCGCCCGACCCCACGGTCGCGTCGACGCTGTGCACTTCAGGTATCCCTGCAGAAAAACCCTCCAGCTGTTGAATTACGCGGTTCGTGTCCGCCAAAGGAGTGCCGCGAGGCATCCGCACGTTGACCCGGATCATCCCCTCGTCGGAACTAGGCAGAAACTCCGAGCCCACCCTCGGCACCAAGACCAACGAACCAACCAATACCACCGCGACAACCCCTATTGTAAGCCAGCGGCGCCGCAAAACCACATCGATGGCAGCTGCGTACCTATCCTGCAGAACCTCAACGGTCCGATTGACGAAATGGAGCCAGCGCCACCGATCATCCGCTGTCG
>SLOG01000228.1 GCA_007132635.1 Limnochordia bacterium | reverse complement strand
GTTTCCCTGGTGATTGACTTTTTCCAGGAGGAGACCGGTCTGCCGATTCAAGTCATTGATCCTCTGAATCCTTCCGTTTCCAACGTGTCACCGGTCATCTCCTCTTTGAAAAAGCCCGTGCGCATGTCCCTGGTCACCGCGGCCGGCCTGGCCATGTCTTCCAATGAATATACCCCCAATTTCCTTTACACCGCCCTGGACAAGCACAAGGAGAAAATGAACAGAAGAAACGGGGTCATGGCCGCCGCGATCCTGCTTATCGCCTTTCTGATCACTGCCGGATACTGGCAACAGTCAGCTCAGGGTCTTGCCCAGGAACAGCAGAAAACAGCCGCTCTCCGGCAGAAGATTGATGAACACCCCAGATTGTATACCATGGAAGAGATAAATCTTCTGGCCGGGGAGTACATGCAGAAATCCTCGGCCCTGCGTGAGTACACCCGCAAATTCATTCCAGTTGCCGTCATGAGCGAGCTCACGTCCATAACCCCGGCAAATATCCGGCTGCTGAACGTCCGGCTGGACATGGGTCATCCCGGAACCAGGCAGGCCAGGCTGCTGGTGGTGGAGGGCTTCATCACCGGACAAGACATCAATTTTCAGACCCACCTGTCAAGCTACCTTTTCCGGTTAAGCAGCTCCCCCATGTTCGAAAACACGGTCATACACAGAAGCGATACTGAAGAACTCAGGACCGAAGGTCAGGTCCTGAAATTTGTTATCAATATAAACCTCAGGCAGGTGAGCGATGAGCAGGCTTAGCCAGGTTGGTTTGTCAAAACGGGCCATTGTTTTCATAATCATATGCCTGGTTCTGCTGGGCCTGATCGTGGTCCTGGGCATTCTGCCCAACAAGATGGAAAAGGCCGGACTGGAATCCGAGGCCGCCCTCCTGGAAGCCAGGCTTGAGGAACAAAGAATACTTTATCCCCTGTATGCCGGCATCAGGGACAGGCTGGACCACAAGAGCGAGATGGAAACCATTCTTGATAAAATGGACCAGGATTTTGGGCCGGTGCACATAGACAACGCTTCGGAGATGCTTTCCTTCATGGCCGGCCAGGTGGGCATGGACAAGTATTCCTTCTCCCCGGTACCCGAATCCCTGACCAGAAATTCCGACCAGTTGCTTCTGGAGGGTCAGCTAAGTGGTGAATATGAGATATTCCGGGCATTTCTTCTGAAGCTGACCGCCTGGGAAAACTTCAGTCGCCTGGAACTTCTTGAAGTACAAAGCAGGGAGCAGGTTCCCGGATACAATATACTGGTCTGGATGACCATCAGTTGAACAAAAAGATTTATTCCAACCGCTAACAAACAACGGATACGGTGACGCATTATGGGAAAAAGAGAAAAAGTGCTCCTGGCTCTGATGGCGGTGGCTATCAGCTATGGCGCCTTTGAGCTTTTTTACAGTCCCCCGGCAAGGGATCCGGTGACCCAGGACACTGTGAATGTGGGAGAAGTGCAGGAAATGTCCGCTGCAATTTCCCGGTCCCTGCAGGAAAGCGAATTGGACGAAGAAGAGAGCTATGTCCTGCAGGCGGCAGCAGCCAGGTGGGAAAAAAATCCTTTTCATATCTGGCCGGATCCAGGTGATGAGGTCATGGTCGAGATTGACGAGGAGATTGAGCCCGACCTGATCCACGAAACCCTGGCTTACTCCGGCTATCTGGAGATGGGCGGGACCCGGCTGGCCGTGATAAACAATACCGAGTACCGGAAGGGGGAAAAGCTCGAGCAAGGAAACCTGACCGTGCTGAACATCGCGCCTGGAAGCGTGACCCTGAGGTCTGAAATAAACGGACAGGAATATACAATTCCCTATGACGATACAATTTATGTTGATTAATCCCTGCCGGTAAAAGGAGTAGAAACATCATGAAAAAGATGTCCATGATCGCGGCGGCAGTACTGACGGCCATCTTGCTGGCCGGATGCACGCCCAAACAGAAAACCGCCATTGAGCTGGATGATTTCTTTGAAAAATGGCATCAGAAGGCCCAGGAATCCCAGGGCTTTTCCCCGCAGCCCAAGGAGCATATTGTCGAGGTTACTGATATTTTCACCACCATGGATGAAGAGAAGCAGGTGGAGGAATCGGACAGGCCCCTTCCCGACACCCTGGTGACCATGAAATTCCGGGAGGTGGACATCCGGGTGGTCATGCGTTCTTTGTCCGTGGCCGCGGGAAAGAACATCGTCATGAGCGGCAATGTCAGGGGACCGGTCAGCATCAATATTGAGAACACGCCCTGGGACCAGGCCTTCCTGAGCATAACCATCGCCCACGGCCTGACCTATTCCTGGGTAGGCGACGTTTTAAGGGTCATGAACGCTGAAGACATGCGAAGGGACATTGAAATCGACACCGTTAAAAACGAGAGGCTGGCCGCTTTTGCCGAAGCCAGGAAACTTGAGCCTTTGCAGACGTCAGTGGTCAGGATCCGCTATACCAAGGCCGAACAGGTCAGGGATAATCTGGAAAAATTTTTGACCAGGGATGACAAGGGCGAGCCCAGGGGGTCGGTGGTGGTGGATCAGCACAATAACGCCCTGGTCATTCAGGCTGTAGCCGATGATACCGAACGTATTCTCAAACTCCTTCAGAACCTTGACCAGCCCAGGTCCCAGGTGCTCTTAAAGGCCCATATCGTGGAGACCACCAAGGATACGGCCAGAGAGCTAGGCGTGCAATGGGGCGGCAGGTTCAGGTCAGGCCGCATCTCTCACGACGACCGCATGTTTCTTTCTCCGGGTACAGGCATGCCCATACCTGGTCTGCGGCCTGACCGCGCTCCCTGGGGCGGTCTGACCCCGGTAGGACCGCTGGTGGATCTCCCGGCAGACTTAACCGAAGGAGGAGGATCCTTAAGCCTGATGTACGGAATCATTGACGGCAACATCCTGGAACTCCAGCTTTCAGCCCTGCAATCCGAGGGCAAGCTCAATATTCTCTCGTCTCCGTCCATCACCACCCTGGACAACCAGATGGCCTTTACCGAAAACGGAGAAAGGGTTCCTTTCGTAAGCATAGACGCCGACGGAAGGCAGGAGGTCAAATTTGAAGACGCAGTGCTGCGCCTGGAAATAACCCCCAACATAATCGATCAGGAACAGCTGAAACTGGCCGTAAGCGTCAAGAAGGACGAAGTGGACATGACCAGGACTGTCCTGGGCAATCCCATAATCATCAAGAAACAGACCCAGACCAATCTGGTGGTGGCTGACGAGGAGACCATAGTCATCTCCGGTCTCAGCAGGGAAAGAAGCAACCTTGGCCAGGACGGAATTCCCGGACTGATGGAAATCCCGGGACTGGGAAGCCTTTTCCGCAGGGATGCCAAGGGCATGGTCATGGAAGAAGTGCTCATCTTCATCACACCCCAGATTCTTCCTTACAGACCTGTGAGCAGCAGGGAAATTGTCATGGAAAAGGAGTAGGAGACAGGAGACAGGAGTCAGGGGACAGGAACCAGGAGACAGGAGACAGGATACAGGAGTCCCCAGTGAAACACCCCAAAGGCTTGCCCGGTTAACCTTCTTCCAGTTAACTGGGGGACCCCGGTTTCAGGGCAGGCAGGAGACAGGGGTCAGTAAGACAGGAATCAGGAGTCAGGACCGAAAGATAATCGTATGGAATATTACAAGCTGCTCAATCTCAACCGGGAGCCGTTTTCCAACTCCCCGGACCCGGAGTTGTTTTTCCGCTCCCAGAGACACGCCAGGTGCTTGCAGGAGCTGGAAATAGCCATTAGACTGCACAGGGGATTAGGCGTGGTTGCGGGGGAAGTGGGTACGGGCAAAACCACCATCTGCAGGCATCTCATCAGGTCCATGGCTGATGATGAAACCCTGGAAATCCACATGATCCTGGATCCGTCCTATGAAAGCGCAGAAGAAATGCTCGGCGCGCTCAACACCATGTTCAACGGAAAGGATCTGGCCGACAGATGCTCCACCCAGGCCGGCCACAAGGAGATGATCAAGGATTATCTTTTCAAAAAGGGCGTAGACGAAAAAAAGACGGTGATCCTGTTGATTGACGAGGGCCAGAAGCTTTCCTACGCCGGAGCTGAAATACTCAGGGAAATCCTGAATTACGAGACAAACCATCAAAAACTTTTGCAGATCATCATTTTCGCCCAGAACGAGATCGGTCAGCTTCTGGCCAGGCAGCAAAACTTTGCCGACCGGATCGGGCTTTTCCATAAACTTTTACCCCTGACCCTGAAGGATACGACCGAGTTTATCAATTACCGCCTGGAATGCTCCGGGGCCAACGACCCTGCCGGGTCTAAAGTTTTTTTCACCCGCAGATCCATTCGTCTGATCCATGCCATGACCGGAGGGTCCCCGCGAAAGATCATAAATCTTTGCCACAACATCCTGCTCGCCCTGATTATCAGCGGCTCGTTTCGGGTGACTCCATCCATTGTCCACAAGGCCTCAGGCAACCTTCCGGCCCTGAAAAGACCGCCGGGATTCAGAAGATTGTTCTGGGCCATGGGAGCGGCAGCCTCGGTTCTTGTCTTGTTATGGCTGTTCGTGCCCGGTTTCCGGAGCTTTGATGACCGGGTGAGCCAGATCCTGAAACTTCGAGACACGAATACTGCTGAAAAGCAGCAGCACAGGGATTTTGTCCTCCAGGCCAGGGCTGAACAGGCCTCTGGTGAAGAGAAAAGTTCAGGCGACAAAATTTTCGTCCATGAATCAGATAATCCGGGTTCTGATAATTTCCCAGGAAAATCCCCCCGTATCAACCTTCTGGTTGATGATGGATTCCTGCCTGCAGGTCCGGCCGGCACTTCAGTTGCCGGAATAAAAAAGCCTCCCTCAAGTCTGGGCTTTGTCCGGGTGAGCAGCAACGGAAACCTGTGGAGGATGATCGAAAGGATTTACGGAACCTGCAATTTCAGCATGCTTCGTGAGGTGGCCCGGTACAACCCCGCAATTAAGAATTTAAACATAATTCACAGGGGCCAGCAGATTAATTTTCCGGTCATGAACATGAGGCAGCCCCTGGACAGTGAAAGATACTGGATCGAATTTGCCAGATTTTCCAGTCTTGATGAGGCTTACCAGGGAGTCATCAGGCAGCCTGATGACTCCCTGCGAATTCTCGGCGTCTGGGACATGGAAAATGGATTTCAGTATCTTGTTGTGGCGGATACACCCTTCAAAAGCAGGGACACGGCTGAAATGGCCCTGGATGAACTCCCGGCCGGCCTTGCCCAAGGGGCCATGATATCCGGCCTTGATGAACAGGTCATGATCAGCAGAATCTAATACAGACATGTCAACAGGTGGGAAAGAAGATTATCAGGTCTGTTTCACTTTAGTTCCGTCAGCCTGAAGGCAGCTGGATTTCAATTGCCGGGGATACGGGCAGAACAATCAAAACAAGGGGATGGATCCTTGAGAAAAAAGATTCGACTCGGCGAGATGCTGGTTGATAACAATGTTATCAGCAGGGAGCAGCTGGACAAGGCCTTGGCCGAGCAAAAGAAAAGCGGGCTAAAGCTTGGTCAGTTGCTGATAAGGAACAATGTGTGCACGGAAGAGGATGTTGTCATGCTTCTGAGCCGGCAGCTGCGCATCCCCAGGTATGAACCTTCTAAATTCCCCCTGGACCTGAGCCTGGCGGACATAATTCCTGCTGAAACAGCCAGAAAGTACGGCACGGTCCCCCTGGAGCGGAAAGGAAAGCTCCTCTATGTGCTCATGAGTGATCCGCTGGATATAGACGCCCAGGATTCCCTGGAAGTGTTCACCAATATGGAGGTTGCACCGGTTGTCTGCTCCGAAAGCGATTTCGAACAGATCTTCACCTCCCTGTACGGGCTTTACAAGGGCCTGGACAATGTCATGGAAAGCATAGAGGAGATGACCTCGGTAGATGGAGACAGTAAGATCCCGGACCAGCCTGACACCGACGTGAGTGTCGGCGACCTGGAAACCCAGGCCGACCAGGCGCCCATCATCAAGCTGGTCAACTCCATAATTGCCCAGGCCGTGAGCGAAAAGGCCAGCGATATCCATATCAGCCCGGAAAAGAACAGCGTCCAGACCAGGTTTCGCATAGACGGAAAACTGCGTGAAGTCTCCACGCCGCCCAAAAAACTCCTTCCAGCCCTGACCTCCAGGATCAAGATCCTGGCCAACATGGACATATCCGTGACCAGGATTCCCCAGGACGGCCGGTTTACAGTGGTCATGAACAAACGCGAAATCAATATCAGGGCATCGTGCCTGCCTACCATCTACGGGGAAAACGTGGTGCTTCGCCTCCTGGACATGAGCGCGGGTATATATACCCTGAATCAGCTTGGAATGCACCCTGATGATCTGGAAAAAATAAAATCGGTTGCCGACAAGCCCTACGGTATGATCCTGTCCACCGGACCCACCGGAAGCGGTAAAAGCACCAGTCTTTACTCCATCCTGCAGCGCATCAACCATGCCGACGTCAATATCGTCACCCTGGAAGATCCCGTGGAATACAGGGTGGAAGGAATCAGGCAGGTTCAACTGAACACCCGGGCCGGCATGACCTTTGCCTCGGGACTGCGCTCCATTCTGCGCCAGGACCCGGATGTCATCATGGTGGGTGAGATCAGGGATTCGGAAACAGCCGCCATTGCGGTGCAATCCGCCCTGACCGGGCACAGGGTCCTTTCCACCGTGCATACCAATGACGCTGCAGGGGCCATTACCAGGCTCGTCGACATGGGTATCGAGCCATTTCTGGTGTCCTCCGTTCTTCTGGTCTCCTTTGCCCAGCGCCTGATGCGCAAAGTCTGCTCCAATTGCGCCCAACCATACACTCCCCCGGAGGAAGGGCTGCGAGCCCTTGGCCTTGATGGGGCTACAGGATGCACATTCCTCAAGGGCAAAGGGTGTCATATGTGCATGAACTCCGGATACAAGGGCCGGACAGCTGTTTTTGAAATCCTGAAGATCGATGAGGAAATCCAGGAAATGATCACCCGCAAGGCCTCCACTGGAGAAATCACGAAATCGGCGGTAAGCGCAGGCAAATTGCGTCTCCTGCATGACGACGCAGCCGACAAGGTGTGCCGGGGACTGACCACGGTGGAGGAAGCGGTTTCTGTTGTAATGTCATAGCTTATGAAGGGTGAATAATATACAGTAATCCTATAAAGCCATAAGCCCTGCAGGCACCGAAGTGACCGGACTCATACAGGCTGAAAGCCTGGACACGGCAAAAAACAAACTGGCCCTCCAGGGGCTTATTCCTACAAGCGTCAAATCCGGATCTGCCGCGTCCACCCAGAGTTTGAACGACAGGATCAACCTGTGGCTGTCCGGGGTAAAAACTTCGGATCTGATTATGTTCAGCAAGCAGTTCAGAACGCTTTTCAATGCCGGGATCAACATCACCGATCTGCTGGAGGTTCTGGAGCAGCAGACCGACAACCTGAGACTGAAAAAAACGGTTGCCGCCATGGGTCAAGACATCAGGGGCGGCTTATCCATGACCGAGGCATTCAGAAAACACCCCAAAATTTTTTCCAATCTTTATTGCAGCATGATCCAGGCCGGAGAAAGCAGCGGCCGTTTAAACGATGTCATGGACAGACTGATATATCTGTTGCAGCACGAACATAAAATAAAATCAGACATCAAGAGCGCGCTGCAATATCCCATTATGGTTCTGGTGGTCCTGACCGGCGCTTTTTTCTTTCTTCTGACTTTTGTCATACCCAGGTTTGTGACAATCTTTATTGGGGCCGGGCTTGATCTGCCCCTGCCCACTCAGATATGTCTGCTACTCTATCAATGGCTTGTTGTTTACTGGCCTTACAGCCTGTCCTCATTCATTGCAGTCATTATTCTTCTCCGTTTTTATTTAAAAACTGAAAACGGCAAATACAACAAAGACTATATGCTTCTGAAAATACCCATCCTGGGGCCTGTGTTCCAGAAGGGAGCCATGTCCAGATTTGCCAGTATATTCTCCATACTTCAGTCCAGCGGGGTGGCGGTATTAAATTCCCTGTCCATTCTCTCGGGCACCATTGGAAACGAAGTCATCGCCAGGGAGTTCAAGCGTATACAGGAACAGCTCAAGGAAGGCCGGGGCATAGCCGCACCCCTTAAATCGGCAAAATTTTTTACCCCTATGGTAATAAACATGGTGGCCATAGGTGAGGAAACAGGCAATCTGGACCAGATGCTCCATGAGGTGTCCGTGCATTATGACGACGAGGTCAGTTACGCTGTGAACCGCATGTCCGAAACCATCGGGCCCGTACTCATAGTCCTCCTGGCTGCGGTGGTCGGTTTTTTCGCGTTGGCCATATTCCTGCCCATGTGGGATCTGGTCCAGACCGTGAACTGATGCGCGAAAATGTATTTGGATCGCAGGCAACGATTCCCCTGGTGAAAAATGTCATCTAAGTTTGTTCCCCAAATCCGGATTGGAAACAGGATCAATATCCGCACCAGGCATCTTGCTCCGTTTATTCTGGCCGGGTTCAACACATTGTCCATGCTTGTTCTTTACATAATCCTGAGCACAGCCCCCAAGGATACATTCATGGTCAGACCGGGCACGGTCATCCTGATTTTTTCCCTGGTCTCCCTTGGAGGATCGTACCTGCTTATCCGCTGGATCATCAACCCCGTGGAAAAATTCGTGGAGCACGTCCGTCAGAATCCGGAAATGCCGGCAGGTATTTTTGAGGAGAATATCAATTCCGCTTCCAGCGATGTCCAGCATTATGAACGTATTCTTCAGAAAATCACTGATTTTCTGGATAAAAAAGAGGCCCGGATACATTTTCCAGAGATCAGGGGTCAAAGCAGAATCATGCGGGGACTCATGAGCCGCATACTCAAGGTGGCCCCGTCAGACTCCACTGTTCTCATATCCGGAGAGTCGGGCACGGGCAAGGAGCTTGTGGCCAGGGCTTTGGTCGAGCACAGCGCCCGGGCGGGCAAGCCTTTCATCAAGGTCAATTGCGCGGCCATTCCCGAAGGCCTGCTGGAAAGCGAACTGTTCGGACATGAAAAAGGGGCCTTTACCGGGGCGGTAAGCAACAAACCAGGCAAGTTTGAAATGGCGGACAAAGGCACCATATTTCTGGATGAAATAGGGGACATGCCTCTGCCAACTCAGGCCAAGCTGCTGCGGGTCCTGCAGGAGAAAGAAGTACAGCGCCTGGGCAGCGGAAAATATATCCAAGTGGATCTAAGGGTAATTGCAGCCACCAACAAAGACCTGGAAG
>SLOG01000198.1 GCA_007132635.1 Limnochordia bacterium | reverse complement strand
GTTTCGGCAGTCTTGGGGGTGTGGATAGTTATCAGGTCTGACTGCTCCAGCAGTATCGGGAGTGTCTCGCACTTCTCAACTCCTACTCGCCGAAATTTCTCGTCTGTTATATATGGATCATAGGCTACGACTCGCATGCCGCAAGCTTTCAGGCGTGCGGCTACAATAGAACCAATTCGACCCAAACCGATAATCCCGGCTGTCTTCCCGTTAAGCTCATTGCCAATCATGAGCGCTCGTCGAAAATCGTTCTGGCGTCCCTTATTCGAAGCCTGAGGGATATTGCGGAAAATACAGAATGCCAGCCCGACAGCCAATTCGGCAGCCGCCATCGTATTGCTTTCCGGTGTGTTCACGACCACGATGCCGCGTGCGGTGCATGCAGGCAGGTCGATGTTATCCACTCCGTTGCCGGCACGCCCAACAACTCGCAAGTTAGGGGCCTTCTCCAACAATTCGGCATCAACTTTTGTGACGCTTCGCACAATAATTGCATCGTAATCATGTATGCGTGCGAGCAGCTCATCTCGAGGAAGACCCAAGCAGACATCAACTGCAAACCCATTGTCCTTCAGGTAGGCGAGTCCCTCGGAAGCCACTTTCTCGGTGACGATCACTTTCATACACTGAATACTCCTTCCCGTCCCAAGCATAGACCTTGGGCGAGGCTTCCGCATCGAAACAGAGCCTCATAAGAAAGCCATCTATCCCAGAAGGCTTTCCTGAGTTATTGGCTATTTCGCAGTTGTTTCCTGCTTTGACCTACGAATCTACTCAAAAAAAGGAGTCCGCGCTTACGAACTCCTTTGAAAAAACGCCGGATCAAACTATAAACTAAGATCGCGAGTTGGATCGCCTACGAGAAGCGGCAGTGGATGAGGTCGTACGAGGGAACCTCCCTGCTCGTAGGATTCAATCACGGCAAAGGTGTACTCCAAGGCAGCCAGCGCATCGCGCCCGGATGCCCGCAGCTTCTCTTTCGCAGTATCGTTCGTGATATCTTCAAGGAAAGCATGGATCCGCCTAGGAAACGTCTGACTGAAATCGGACATCCCGCTGTCAAACACCTCGGGTTCTGGAGATTCACCCAAACTATATTGCTCACCAGCCCTGGGGGCAGGCCAGTACGTTGCCTTCTCAATACAGTTTTCAATGCAGAAAGTGCCCTCGGTGCCGCCGACCTCAACACTCCACCACCCGCCAAGACCAAAGGTCGTATCGCCTCTCTGACTCAGCAGATACCCGACGCTGCCATTGGCAAATCGAACGTGAATGCTGTTAATGGATACCATCACGTCATTAACGGATCGGCGGAAGCTAGCCCGGTCACAGAAAGCCTGGACATGAGTGATGTCCCCGCAGAAATAGCGCATGACACTAAACGGATGGGTAAGAAACGCCTTTAGATGGAAGTAAGGAAACCCATCGATCTTCCCCGACGATGCCTTGCCCCCATATACGTCGGCTCCGCCTGGGAACCCCATTTTATGCAGACAATATGTCAACTCACCAACTCGACCGTCGTCCATCCACTGACGGGCCGTTTCTGCCGGCGGCGTGAAATAATGGTTGAGATTGCAGCCTAAGTAAAGATCCCTCTCGGCAGCCACCCTCACCAGTTCGCGGGCTCGTTGGATATCGTTGGACAAAGGCTTCTCGACAAGGACATGTTTGCCGGCCTCTAGCCCCTGCACCGCCGGTTCGTAGTGCCAGCTGCCATTCTCAGTACCGCCTGTCGTAACGTCAAGGATATCGATGTCGACATGCCGAAGCATCTCCTCCACACTGTAAAACCCTGGCACAGAATACTTCTCCGCCGCCGCATCACAACGTTCTTTGATCACATCACATACGGCCACAAGTTCGCCCAAAGGGTCATTCATATAGCTGTCTGCATGCTGCATGCCGATACCGCGCATCCCTACAATCCCAACACGAAGTGCCACTGCGTAAGTCCCCTTTCGGTTTGATCTACACCCAGTATTTCGGCAATCCAGTCGAAAAACCTGCTTGGAACACAGGTTGTCATGGTGAAACCCATTCCGTATAATAGACAATAGAATCCGCAACAAGAAAGGAGAGCACACCATGGACATTCAACACCGATCATTGGCTCAGCCTAACATCGGACTTTTCGGTATCGGCCTGGCGGCGTACTGGGACCAATTCCCGGATTTGAAACCTCGTTTAGAGGGGTATATGGATACCGTTGCGAATAGATTGAGCAGCTACGGATCCCGGCTTGTATCCGGGGGTCTCGTAGATTCCGAACATCAAGCAGAGAAGACGGCAGGTGCTTTTCGCGCTGCCTCGGTGGATCTTATCGTGTGCTATGTAACAACTTACGCGACTTCTTCAACTGTGCTTCCTATCGCTCTGAGAAACTCGGACACACCCATTCTTATCCTCAATCTGCAGCCAACCGCAGCGATGGACTATCCTCATACAGACACAGCAGAATGGCTGGCCAACTGCCAGGCTTGCTGTGTGCCGGAGATTGCGGCTGCGTTTTTTCGGTCGGGTTTGCGATTCAACGTCGTCTCAGGGCAGCTAGAAAATGACAGCAAGGCTTGGGAGGCCATTGAAGGCTGGATCCGGGCAACCGCAGTCAAAAAGACCCTGAACAGTAATCGATGCGGTTTCTTAGGGCATTACTACCCTGGTATGCTCGACATGTACTCGGACTTCACTATGTTGAGCAGCCAAACCGGAATGCATGTCGAGATCTTGGAAATGGATGACCTCCAGGTGCGAGTGGACGCCGTGACATCCGACGACATTCACCGTGTGAAGGACCAAGCGGCCGCATTGTTTGAATTCGATGAAACAGTGAACCCCGAGAGTCTTGATTGGAGTTGTCGAGTCGCGGCAGGGCTGCAGCGATTGGTGGATGATTTTTCTTTAACGTCGCTTGCTTACTACTATCGAGGCCTCGCCGAAAACGCCAATGAAAGGCTGCAGAGTGGGTTGATTCTCGGAAGTTCGCTCTTGACTGCGCAGGGGATACCTTGCTCGGGAGAGGCGGACATCAAAAACGCCGTGGCAATGCTTATCATGGATTCACTGGGCGCAGGAGGTTCGTTTACCGAACTGTACGGCATGGACTTCAACGAGAATTTTGTGTTGATGGGGCATGATGGTCCGGGTCATCTGGCCATCAGTGACAAGAAACCGATTCTCAGAGGATTGGGGCTCTATCACGGAAAGCGCGGCCATGGGGTATCGGTAGAGTTCAACGTACAGCACGGTCCCGTAACCATACTAGGGCTTACTCAGACTGCCGATGGAAAGCTCAAGTTTAACGCTGCCGAAGGCGAGTCAATACCCGGCCCCATACTGCAGATCGGCAACACAAACTCGCGTATCCGGTTTGCTCTTGAGCCGGCGGAATTCGTAACTCGGTGGGCCGAAGCCGGGCAGACACATCACTGTGCGCTAGGCGTCGGACACCACGCATCTCGAATACGACGCCTAGCCCGAATCATGGACCTTCCGCTGAATGTTATCTGCGAAGCCTAGGAAGGCGTTGGTTTTCTCCGCCTTTCCACGGACGAGGGCATTACAGCACCTTGTTTACCTGGCCTTTAAGGTAAACAAGGTGAACCGGCACTCGTCAAAATCGAGAAAATCAACGGCCTTCTAGAAAGTTGGTGTTGAGACCATGCCGACAGGCTTTCCACCGGTCATTGATCAATACAGTCAGACACTTATTCTCGGTTCGATGCCAAGCATCCAATCTTTACAGAGACAGCAATATTACGCCCATCCTCGCAACCATTTCTGGCCAATCCTGTTTGCGGTTTACGGCAATGACCCCATAGACGATTACAACACCCGCCTGCAGTGGTTGTTGACTCAGCGTCTAGCACTGTGGGACGTTCTGGCATCCTGTCACCGCAGCGGCAGTCTGGACCAGAATATTCGGGATGAAAAACCTAACTCTCTTCCCGATCTGATCCAAACTCATCCCCGGCTGCAGCGAATTTTGTTCAATGGGACTAAGGCCTTCGATAGCTTCAGGAGGCACATTGGGTTTTCGGCATTCTATGCTATGGAGTTCCAGAAACTTCCATCAACGAGTCCAATTCCGGGACGGCACATCAAAACGTTTTCGGATAAGCTTTTTCTCTGGCGCCAGGCATTGCTGGTACGCTGAACGTGTCTCTTCCGCTGGCCTCTTCTTATTTGGTGCGGGTACTCTTGTACAGCAGATAGGCGCCGCCCGCAATGAGAATCACAGGAAAAATGATTCGGGCCAACCAGTCATAGTTCTCAAATGACTGAACCAGCAGTACGAATAGACCAAAAGCAACCAACCCTCCTGCCGGGTACAGAGGCCAGTTTTTCTCGCCGCCTTCGCGTCCTGCTGTCCGAGTGTGTAAGCCGTAGACTAACAGAAAGGCACCACCCAAAAGCATGAAAAACAGACTTCCTTCGAACACCGTGTCCACAACGAAGCGATCCACCGAGGAGTACAGAGCAATGGCCAGCAGGACACAGGCTGGGATCAAAAACCCGACTCCGCTGTAACTACTCCTTCCGCCTAGGTAACTCCACACAAAGAAAAACGCAGCAGAAAGAAAAAAGAGAAATAGATTGCCTGGCATATCCACGAAGTGTCCGATAAAGATAAATAGCCCAACAACAATTAGAAGCACTCCAAGCAGGCTTTCGCGACGCATACAGATTCCTCCTCTACGCCCTTATAGAAGGCAGTCGACTTTCTCGATTTTGACGAGGGGCAGTTCACGCCGTCTACCTATAAAATTCTAGGTAAACGGCGTGGAGTGATGCCCTCGTCCGTAGTAAAACAGAGAAAAACAACGCCTTCCTAGAATAGCGATTTTGCGTAAATGATATCCTGAGCGATAAGCCGCTCAGATTCCTCTTCGACATCGTAGTTGGCTGTCAAGCAGACAACACCTTGGTAATGCCGTTCTTTGAGATAGTTAGCAGCTCTGGCCCACGAGGCCATGCCCTGCCAACCTGATGTCAGGTAACGCTTCCACTTCGCGTATTGGGCCTCTGGCCCCGTAATTCGCTGGTAAAACGCGTTTTTTAAATGCACCATGCAGAGATGAGACCAAACGATATCCAGCCCCTGTTCGGGCTCTTCACCGGCTAAGGCGCTGTGTCCAGCATCCCAAATGGCACCGATATGTTGAGGGTCGAATGGTTCGACTAGATGATGCAGTTCCATGGAAGTGGAAACACCATAGTCATAGTGCATCTGTACACCCACCTGGACTCCGTACTTCTCACAGAGAGGGATAATCTCGTCTGTAAAACGAGTCTTGAGTGCGGTTTCATTGGCCCAATAGCCAAGATCGCGTTTGAAATTGGTCATAACGCGGATTAGAGGAATACCAGCTGCGGCGCACCCCGCAAAGACATACTCCTCCAGGGAGCTAGCAACGCTGAAGACCTCCAGACCGAAATCTGCACACGTGGCTACCAGTTTCGGAAGCTCTTCCTCCGCAGTCTCTGGCTCAATTTGGTAACCTGTCCGCAGCGGGAATTCGAGTCCATCAAATCCAAGCTTTCTAACGGTCTTTGCCATTGCGCCCAACGGCGTCTTCGGCCAAGGTTTTGTGAATACTGAGAATCTCACTGCATGGTCTCCCATAGTGACTCTCCTTCAACGCTCAATTCGGCAGTAGACTGCACGTATCCTTTTCTTCCCGGTAAACAGCGAAATCCCTGCCAATTTGTGAGCAAAATCATGATTGAAGTGCGCAAAAAACCACCAGAAAACCTCAGGAATGGTCGCTCCTTTGGGGCTTAGTGAACCAACACTAAGACAAAGAGACCGAAGACGATCCCGAGAAGCGAACCATATGTGCAGGATTGTCCAACTCCCAAACGCTGAGCATCAGGGAGCAGTTGGTCAAAGACGATGTAGAGCATTGCCCCTGCCGCAAACCCCAAGGCAGCCGATAAGAACAACGGCGAAACGGATCCAAGGAGTCCTCCAGCTAGAGCTCCCAAGCCCATTGGCAATCCGGCAAGGCCGGTCCAAGTAACAATCTGCAGTCCCGGCATGCGGGCCGCCTTCATCGGTCCAGCCATGGCCATGCCCTCCGGGACATTTTGAATCGCTATGACAATAGCCAAGCCTAACCCCAGTGTTTCCGAAGCCATATACCCTGCTCCAATAGCAAGTCCTTCGGGAAGATTGTGCAGTGCAATACCAAAGCCTAAGAGGACACTCGTGCGGCGGAAATTGGCACCTGTGCCATCTCCATCGAGCCCGCCCGGCTGGTGAAAGCTCGCCGGAAGATACACATCGAGAAGTTTTAAGGCAGCAGCGCCAACAAAAAGACCACCAAAGGTCAGAGGCATAGTACCAATCTCCATGGACTCGGGAATAAGGTCTGCGAAAACGATAGCAAGCATAATTCCCCCAGAAAAAGCGAGAACTCCACTAAGCATGACATCCTTGGGCTTGCGCAGTATGACGGTGAGTAACCCACCAAAAGATGTGCCGAAGACCCCCGCCAAGAGGCCAACTAAGGTCACTTGAAGTATGTAGGGCATAGGCAAGGCTGCTCCTTCCTTTGTGTGAACAGTAAATATCCATATTACACCGAAATTATACCGATCCCAACGTCTAGCCGTCAATAGTGGATCGATTGCGTTCCCTGACCACAGCTGGTACAATAAAATCAACTAATCCCAAAATGGAGGCGAAACCGTGAGTAAGAGCCGCGATTGGGACGTCCTACGCCGGCTGGCAGAAGAGGTCCAGAGCATCAGCGAACTCCCCAAGCAGCAAGAGACTAAGGAGTTGTGGAAACATCTCAACAGTCTGCGTCCGCAGCGCCCCATGGTGCTGATCGATCAGATCTGCTGGCATGAGATGAACGTCGACGACGAACTGACCCTACAAACTGAAGACCCATTTCTCCAGCGCTTCGAGGACTCGCTCCGGAAGACGATTTATCAGTGGAAACACCTTCCTGTCGACATGGTAGTGGAACCATATATAGAGGTTCCGCCGGCTGTCACTGGCTTGGGATATGGGCTCCGTCCGAAGGAAGACCGTGCGGTGACGGATGAGCGAAACAGTGTGGTTGGCCATCATTACCACGATCAGCTGTCCACAGAAGACGATTTGGAGAAACTCAAAACGCCATCCATCCAGCTTGATGACAAGGAGACACATCGCCGCATGGAGATGGCGGCAGAGATCTTTGATGGGCGTCTCGATGTGGTAATGCAGGGTTTTCCGCTGAATTTCGCCATTTGGGATCGTCTTGTTGAGCTCCGCGGCGTTACAAATCCCATCATGGATCTCATCGACCGGCCAGATTTCATGCACGCAACACTTCGCAAGATGACGGACATCACCATGGCCATGTTGGCTCAGCTGGAAGACTTAGGATTACTGCCGAGTTGGCAGCCCACCATTCACTGCTCGGGGGCCCATGTTTACGAGCTGCCCGCACCGGGATATGATCCAGGCCACCCTCGTACCAAGGATATCTGGACCAGCGGAATGGCTCAAATTTTTGCCACCGTCTCACCAGCAATGCATAAAGAGTTCGAATTGGACTATGCAGAAACATTCTATGCCCGCCACGGATTAGTTTATTACGGCTGCTGCGAGCCTCTGGACCGCAAAATGGGTATCGTGCGAACCATACCCAACTTGCGGAAGGTATCCATGAGTCCGTGGACGAATGCGGAGCGCGGCGCGGCCGCAATCGGCGGTGACCTAGTCCTGAGCCGCAAACCGTCTCCGGCATTTCTTGCGGGGGACGGTTTCGACATCGACGCCATCGAAGAAGACTTGCGCGAAACCATGGAGATTTGTCAGCGCCATAGTACACCTGTCGAGTTTATCCTCAAAGACATTAGTACGGTGAGCTATCAACCCGAGCGATTGTGGCAGTGGGCAGAGGTAGCCATGAAAATAGTTATGGAGTGATGCCCATGTTTCGCTTCATCGAAAAGAAGGTCTGGCTTGCCAATCGTGTCAAGACCTTTAACATCGTCGAACATCCTGGTTCTGCCGCTGTTTTTGCGATCAAAGACCATACCCTTCTCTTGGTCGAACAGTATCGTCCAGCCGCTCAGTGCTCTATGCTCGAACTGCCCGGGGGTACCATCGAGGGCACCGAAACACCACGTGAGTGTGCCGAGCGAGAGCTAAAGGAGGAAACTGGCTGCACAGCGCGCCACTGGAAATCCATAGGGAAACTATTTCTGACACCAGGTTACACCACAGAGATCCTTCATCTTTTTAACGCCGATGATCTGCAAGTAGGCAAACAGGAGCTTCCAAAGGACGAAGTAGTGCGAGTACGCTGGATGCCTCTTAAGCAAGTCGAGAGAATGATCGCGCAGGGTACCATCGGCGACTCCAAGACAATCGCCGCATTCTATAAGCATCAACAAAGCCTAGCCCAAAAAGGAGCTGATTGTATGACCTTGTATGAACTCCCAGGGTGTCCGTACTGCGCTATGGTGATCGACAAACTGAAGGAACTCGACTTGGATTACGAATCGATCAAGGTCCCGAAACCGCACAGCGAACGAGACGAAGTCAAGGATGTTTCCGGACAGACATCCGTTCCTGTGCTTGTCGACGGAGACATTGTCCTAGCAGACGAAAACGATATCGTCAAGCATCTCGAGGAAAAGTACCGTTAGGAAACAGAGACCACCGGCCGTGCTACCGCCATCGGGCGCCGTGTCAGTGGTCTTATCCTATTGGTCAGCTATTGGTCAGCGACCTTTCAATTTCGGATCCAGGGCATCCCGAAGCCCATCACCAATGAAATTGATGGCCAGCAGTACCAGGAAGATACACAAACCGGGCCACAGAGCTAGCCACGGTGATGTTGTCAGATAGGAGCGTGCATTCATCAACATATTACCCCAACTGGGGGTCGGTGGCTGAATACCAAGACCAAGATAGCTCAACTGGGACTCCGAAAGAATCGCTGTTCCGACCTGCAGTGTGGCGGCGACGATCACCGGGCCGATCACGTTGGGAAGTAAGTGACGAAAGATAATCCCTGGTGTCGAGACACCGATGGCCTTGGCTGCCACAAAAAAGTCCTGTTGTTTTAGGGACAGTGTTTGACTGCGCACGACGCGCGCGATAGTCATCCAGCCGAATATCACCAGGACGATGGTCATCGTCTCAAAACTCGGACCAAGGATAAAGGACATCAGCATTAACAGCGGCAGACTAGGAATGGCAAGCATAAAGTCAACGAAGCGCATAACAACAGCGTCCATCACACCACCGTAGTAACCGGCCGTAGCGCCTACGAAACTGCCCAACAGC
>SLOG01000108.1 GCA_007132635.1 Limnochordia bacterium | reverse complement strand
GTAGGTGACCTCAGTAAGGGCGGCCTCTTCGGCCCCTTGCAGAACTGTATCGTCTGCATCCCAAGCCAATGGTGACGAACGGATCAGCGCCTGCTGAGCGCCCTGCCAGTCAAGCGGGAAGGTCCCCTTACAGCGGCTGCGAGAGGCGTCGACTGTGTTGCGGCAAAAATGATCGACAGTCTCGCCATCCTCGGCCACGGCCTGAATTGGCTTTTTCGCCACCAGGCTGCGCAGTTCCTTTAGGTGATCAGGGCCGGGTGCGGCCTTGATTAGGACTCCGCCCGGAACAAGCAGACGCGAAAACGCATCGTAGTTTGCCGGCGCAAAGAGATTAAGCAGGACATCGAAAACCCCTGGCTGCAGCGGAGGGCGACTCAGGTCTCCGACCAACCAAGTGCTGCCTGGATATTCACGAGCCGCCACATGGACCGCCTGTTTCGATATGTCGATTCCCACAGGATGAATCTTCACCCTGTGGGCTCGAAGCTGCTTGACCATCAGATGCAAAGGCGAGCCCTCGCCGCAGCCCGCATCCAGCACTCGCAGAACACCACAGCGCTGCCAGTCCACCACCTGCTGAACACACCAATCGAATACGGGGCTGAGAAACCCATGGCGGTAGAGCTCGGTCCGAGAGGTAAAGCCTGCTTTTCCGTAGCGATCCGAGGCCGGACGAGACAGGAAGTTAATGTAACCGTTCTTCGCCATATCGTAACGGTGTCCCTCGCCGCAGAGAAGCCCGCCTCCATCGACTCGTACGCTCCCGTTACAGAGGGGACACATAAACTGCGCACTGGCGGCCTCCAGTACCGCTGCGGCTTTTTGCTGCTTGCTTATCTGCGCCACAGAAAACCCTCCCCTACCCCTGAACAGTGCAACTACTGTTCGGCCTTGAGCTCACTGGCAAAAGCACCTGTATAGGCAGCCATCGGAACCACTGCGCGTTCTGAGCCGCCGTCCGGGTCGTCCTGCAGATTTTTGAAGGCGGTTGAGAGCATCAATTTGATCCGGTTTAGTTGGTTGATTTCGCTCGTCCCTGGATCGTAGTCAATGGCTACGATATTGGCCTGAGGATAAAGGCGCTTGAGCTCTTTCATCGAACCTTTCCCGGTTACATGATTTGGAAGGCACGCAAATGGCTGCATGCAGACGATGTTTTCCACACCGCCTTCAATCAACTCCACCATCTCGCCGGTCAAAAACCACCCCTCGCCAGCCTGATGGCCCAAGGAAACGATATCCTTTGCGGCTGCCGCCAACTCGTCGATAGTTTTGACAGGAAGGAAACGTTGACTGCTGGAAACAGCCTGTTTGTAGGCCTTCCGATAGAACTCCAACGCGGCTGTCCCCACTCGGCGTCCCATGTCCGAACCCCACGTGCCGGACAGATAGCGATACTTAAAGCCAAGTCCGAAAAGGGAATACAGCAGAAAGTCGATCAAGTCCGGAACAACCGCCTCAGCACCTTCATTTTCTACGATGCTCACGATGTCATTGTTCGCAGTCGGATGGTATTTGACCAGGATCTCCCCGACCAAGCCTACCTTAGGCTTCTTGATATCCCGCAGCGGCAGTTCCTCGAATTCCTGGACCATGGCCCGAAGATTACGGGCGAAACGCCTAGGGCTGTCGCTAGTCAGCGACTTTTTGCAGAGCTCTACCCATTTATTGTACAGGGCATCTGCCGAACCTTTGACCTTTTCGTACGGTCGCACTCGATACAGCACTTTCATAAGGCAGTCTCCGTAAACAACGCCCATGACTGTGCGATGGATAAGTCGGGGTGTGAGCCGAAAACCCGGGTTCTTCTCTTTGCCCTGCGGATTCAGGGAAAGAATGGGCACATGTCCAAAGCCTGCATCCTGCATGGCTTTTCGGAGCATCCCGATATAGTTCGTCGCCCGACAGGCCCCTCCGGTCTGGGTCATGAGAACCGATGTGTTTTCCAAATCGTAGTTGCCGGACCGGAGCGCCTCGATCAGCTGGCCAAGGGCCAAGATCGCTGGAAAACAGGCATCATTGTTGACGAACTTCAGGCCTTCCTCAACAGCATTTTTGTCCCTCGAAGGCAGCACAACGAAGTTATAGCCCGTCCGCTGAAAGGCCTCCTCGATAAACTGAAAGTGTATCGGCGACATCTGCGGTGCTAGCACGGTATGGGTCTTGCGCATCTCCTCGGTAAAGACGACTCGCTGGTAGCTGTAATCTACCGCTTGCGGACGGATACCGTTCTTCTCGCGCTCTTCCATCGCCGCCCGCAGTGACCGCAGCCGGATGCGTGCAGCTCCCAGATTACTGCCTTCATCAATCTTCAGCACGGTATAGATTTTCTGTGAGCGATCGAGGATCTCCTGTACCTGATCCGTAGTGACCGCGTCCAGACCGCAACCGAAGGAATTGAGCTGTACGAACTCCAGATCGGTGCGCTCGGCTACCACATCTGCCGCCGCATACAACCTTGAGTGGTAAGCCCATTGGTCGACGACGCGGAGAGGTCTCTCCACCGACCCTAAATGCGCAATGGCATCCTCGGTCAGCACGGCCATACCCAACTTGCTGATAATCTCCGGGATTCCATGGTGAATCTCTGGGTCGATATGGTACGGTCTGCCTGACAGAACGATGCCTTTCAAACCTTGCGCTTCCATCTGAGCCAGGATTTCCTCGCCGCGCTCCCTGAGATCCTGTTTGAAAACCTTCTGTTCCTGCCAGGCCGCTTCCACCGCTTGCTTTACGGCCTGCCTGGACAGCTGTAGAGCGTCGCCTAGCTCCTCGTTCAGCCTCTTGATGAGCCGTTTCTTGCTATCAAAGGGAAGGAAGGGCATTAAATACTGCACATCCTCATCCCGCAAACGATCCACGTTATTCTTGATAACCTCGGGATACGACGTGACGATAGGGCAATTGTAATGGTCGTCAGCCCCGGATTGCTCCTTCTGCTCAAAGGTAATGCAGGGATAGAAGATCGTGCGGCATCCCTTGTCTAAGAGATCCACGACATGGCCATGCACGAGCTTCCCAGGGTAGCACACGGACTCCGAGGGCATCGTCTCAATGCCCTTCTCATAAACAGTCTTCGACGAGCGGCTGGACAACTCAACCCGAAACCCTAGTTCTGTGAAAAACGTGAACCAAAATGGATAGTCATCATACATATTCAGAACCCTGGGGATCCCAATGGTTCCTCTGGAGGCGTCTGCCTCAGCCAGCGGTGTATAGTCAAATACTCGTTCGTATCGCTCAGTATAGAGATTTGGCAGATCACCGTACGGGTTCTCCCGGCCGGTGCCCCGCTCGCAGCGGTTACCCGAAATAAACCGCTCTCCATCCTGAAAGGTATTAACAGTAATGAGGCAGTTGTTTTCACACAATCGGCACCGAGCTTTCGACGCGCGGCACTCCAACGTCTCGAGGCCGTCCAGGCCCAATAGCGTTGAAACACTATTGGGTTCGCACCGTTCGCGAGCAATCAGAGCCGCCCCAAAAGCACCCATGATACCAGCTATATCGGGACGCACAGCCTCGCGGCCTGTCAACCTCTCAAAGCTCCGCAGGACCGCATCATTGTAAAACGTGCCGCCCTGTACAACGGCTTTCGCCCCTAACTCCTCGGGCCGCCGAATCTTGATCACCTTATAAAGTGCATTTTTCACAACCGAGTAGGCCAGGCCGGCGGAAATATCTCGGACTGTGGCACCCTCTTTTTGGGCCTGCTTAACCCTAGAGTTCATAAACACGGTACACCGGGAGCCAAGATCGACCGGACGCTTCGACTGCACAGCAGCGTCGGCAAAGGACTCGATGTCCATATCCAGCGAATGGGCAAACGTCTCAAGAAAGGAACCGCAACCCGACGAACACGCTTCATTCAACAAGATATTGTCGATCACGCCGTCTTTGACGCGGAGGCACTTCATGTCCTGCCCGCCAATGTCCAAGATAAAGTCCACACCAGGGTTGAAAAAATCGGCCCCCTTATAGTGGGCAATCGTCTCGATTTCACCAATATCGACCTTCAACCCTGCCTTGATGAGAGCCTCACCGTATCCTGTCACCGCAGCGCTGCGTATCACCGCATCCTTTGGCAGTTTATGGTACAGTTCTGTCAGTGCGCGCACCGTCGACTGCAGGGGACTGCCATGGTTGCTGTCGTAAAAAGAATAGAGCAGCGACCCATCGTCATCGATCAACGCTACCTTTGTCGTAGTCGAACCGGAATCAATGCCGAGGTAACAGTCGCCCGAAAACGCTGCGAGTTCTTTCCGTCGAACCGAATGCCTACTGTGTCGCTCCCGAAAGGCAGACAACGCGTCCTCGTTCTCAAACAATGGTTCGAGGCGAACTGTTTCCTCAATGGACGCCTCCTCAAGGCGGCGCGCCCACCCGACAAACTCCGAGAATCGCAGCGGTTCGACGCTGCGCGACTCAATGGCTGCACCGATGGCGTTGAACACTTCCGAATGATCAGGGAAAACGACGTCGCCATCGCTCAATTTCAAGGTCTCAATGAAACGCTGCCGCAGTTCAGAAAGGAAATGCAGGGGACCTCCCAGTAAAGCAACTCGCCCACGAATCGGACGGCCGCAAGCTAATCCGCTTATCGTCTGAATGACCACAGCCTGCAGCACCGATACCGCTATGTCCTCTTTCGCAGCTCCTTCATTGAGAAGCGGCTGCACGTCAGTCTTGGCGAATACTCCGCAGCGAGCTGCGATTGGGTAGATCGTCGTATGATTCTTGGCGAGCTCGTTGAGTCCCTGCGCGTCTGTCCGCAGCAGCACGGCCATCTGGTCAATGAACGAGCCAGTACCCCCGGCACAGGTACCATTCATCCGCTGTTCAACGCCGTTGGTCAAATACGTTATCTTTGCATCCTCACCGCCCAACTCGATGGCGGCATCCGTGCCAGGACAGAACGCCTCAATCGCTGTCGTTCCGGCGATGACTTCCTGAACAAACGGCAGCCCGCACGCTTCGGCAACAGCCATGCCGCCGGACCCAGTGAAGGTTACCGTTACGATCGCCTCTGGATACTGCTGAAAGGCCGCGTCGACCATCGCGCCAACCGCTTTCTTGATGTCAGAGTAGTGCCTCTGGTACTGGCGATACACCAACTGGTCATTGTCATCTAAGACCGCGATTTTCACGGTTGTCGAACCCACATCGATCCCTACGCGCAGATACTGTGTCACTGGTAAGCCTCCTCCGACTGCTCGCGGTAGTAACACGTCCTCAAAACGCCAAGATACACGTCTAACTGGTCCAAAACTTGAGTGTCATTCCACTGATCCGTTGTTTGGTCCTCGGGTCCAGAGCTCAACAAGTCTAAGCCGCTCTCAAACCCTTGGATCGACCAAATGATCAACCGAAGCGCCTTTTCGCAGTCGATGCCTGGTCGGAAACGTGCCGTATTGATACCCATCGACAGCCGTCGAAAAGCCAACGCACTAAGCTCTTTGCGCCGGGTTTCCACAACCGCAGCCTGTTGGTTTCTATCCATAAAAACGGCAGACCCGAAGAAATCATACACATGTGGATATGCACGACAGAACTCAAGTTTTAGCAGGCTTGCCTGGCGGCAGCGCTCGAACACATCCGTAATGGAGGTGTCGATCTGCTGAATGTATGCCGTTTTCACCAAATCGGTGCTGTAATCCAGAAGGAACTGAAACAGACGTTTCTTAGTGGAAAAATAGTGAAACAAGCGCCCTTTCCCAATGCTGGCGCGTCGCACGATCTCATTGGTGGAAGCGTGTTCAAAGCCTTCTTGGGCAAACTCGGTCAAAGCCGCGTCCAGTATACGCTTCTGCTTCTCCTCATCAAGGTTAAAAAACAAAGCAGACAGAAACCCCACCCTCTCTCCAAGCGGACCACCTTGGTCCGCATTATAGTTCAGATTACCACAGGCACCTAGGCAATGCAAGCCTGATTCAGAAGGAACACGCGAACGTTTGAGGAATCTAACAATCAAGGCTTACGAAAAGGTGGTGACCGCACGTGCGCAAAGTACGTTCGGCCTTTTGGCTTACCGGTTTTACCCTGCTACTTATCGTTACGGCGGCCTGTACAGTCCCAGAGACCATCACTATCAGCGGCTTGGTGGAAACTAAAGACGGACATCCACTCGCCGAAGCCAGCGTTGCCTATGAGTCCCTTGCCAACCCCGATGATGCGGGTGTTGTGATGGCAGACGAGGCCGGACGCTTCACCATAACTAACACAGTCGGCCCGGTCAAACTCCGTGTGACTCTGGATGGCTGGCAGTTTCCGGATGAACTGCCTGTTATCAGTGAATCGCGAGGTGACCTCCAGGTGATCGGAACCATCAAACCTCGCTTCGTTCATGAACTAGCCTACTATGACCTCATGCTGGGAGCCGTCACCATTGACATGGCTAAGTGGATTGGCTGGCTTTGGGACAATACAGCCGCTGTCGAGACAGCAGCAGAGGAAAACCGTTTGCGCCTGCACGCTGTTATTGGGCAATTGGAAGCGCTTGCGCTCCCTGACCCCTCCCTTGATGATGCACGCCAAGCACTTTTGGCCTCTGCATTCGCTCTGGATAACCTCTACGCAGGTATTCAGGACAAGACTCTAGTTGATGTTCAGATGGAGGCGGACGAATCCGAAACGCATTACGAGCGATACTGGGCAGTCATGTCCCGGTACGCAGCGGATTGGACCACAGATTGGCAGCCTCAGCCTGCCTTCGCGACGAACTATCAGTCTCTGTACTACCAGCGTGCAAAACGGCGGATGGAAGTCGGGAACTATCTTGGTGCCCTCGACGTCCTAGAGATGCTGCTGGATCTCGTGCCTACGTCATCGACTGAGCGTCATTTCGTGCTGCTCCGCGCCGTCGATGCCCTCGGTCCACTTCGTTACGCTGAAGGTAATCCAGAGCATAGCGAAACCATGTTGGCCTATCTCACCGAGATACTAGAGGCTCGGTACTCCCCTCTCTTCTATGAGGCTTACGTACGTTGGCGCACAACGGCGCAGACCTTTCTCTACGGAATGGACAACGCCAGCCCCATCCCCAATTGGGACTTCAACCGGGTGCGCCGCGACTTGATCGAAAAACTCTGGCAGTCTGATACCGTCGCTGCTGAGAAACAAATCCAGCAGCTACTCCTTTTGGATAATATCACGCGAGGAACCCTTCAGGGAAACAGCAACGTGATGTGGGAAACCGAGTTATTCATGCCGTGAAAAGGCCTCATACCCAAAGGGTAGAGGCCCGTTCACACCAATTCAGTTTCTCTAACTCACAGACGGCCGGCGGGGCCTTCACCTTTAGTGCGTTTTCGTGTCCCGACCTCTCCCAGCATCTCCAAGAGTTCGAGACCGTCGGTAAAGCCTGCCTTATATTCCTGGTCGCCGACATCGGATGACCAACTCGTATCCTCCTTGTCACCCTGTTCTTCTAGGCCTTCCTGGATACGATGTTTGGCATACATCTCCAATCCATCGGTGAATCCGGTCAAGTAATCCCGGACAGCCTCAGGGGGATCACCCTTGCGAGCGAACATCTCCTGCAACTCAAAATACAATTCTGCTTGCTCGGCGGTAAGACTCTCGAGCAACGATGTATCCAGGCTTGTCATCCATTTTTTGGCATCTCGCCCATCTCGCAACCGTGTCAGCGTGTTAAACCGATCTACATTGTTAACAGCATTCCTGGCCATGCTAACTCCTCCTCAGAGTGCTGATCTTTGCACAGGACAGCCGAAATTGCCACAACATAATCCAAAAAAGCAGAAAAGACCATGAATCTATAGTCTTATTCTACCACGGATAGTCTAGCATGCCAACACAATCGCGCGAAAAACTTAACGTGGGCACTATCACTAGGCATTGTCCGGGGAAGTAGACGTCGTTCTGATTTTTCTCTATAATGGTGCTTAAAAGGAGTGATAAATTATGAAGACACTAATCGTGTTCTATTCAACGTTTGGACACATCTACCAGATGGCTGAAGCGGTCAAGGAGGGAGTCGCCGAGATCGACACAAACGTCGAACTGCGGCGCGTAAAAGAAACTCTTCCGGCAGACGTTCTGGAAAAGATGGGGGCTGTTGAAGCCCAGAAGACCTTCGCTCACATCCCGGCCGCTGATGTCGATGAGTTGGCAGAAGCCGACGCCATCCTATTTGGCACTCCAACGCGCTACGGCAACATGACCGGACAGATGCGCCAGTTTCTGGACGCTACGGGGAGCCTCTGGAACAGCGGCGCTCTTGTGGGCAAAGTTGGCAGTGTATTCACGAGTACGGGTACCCAGCACGGAGGCCAAGAATCAACAATCTTGTCTTTCCACACAACCCTTCTCCATCACGGCATGGTTATCGTCGGCCTCCCGTACACCTTTGAAGGGCAGTCGACGTTGAAGGAGATTACTGGAGGTTCACCATATGGGGCTTCCACCATTGCCGGGCGGGATGGACAGCGCCTTCCCAGTGCCAATGAGCTGGACGCAGCCCGATTCCAAGGTCGTCATGTGGCATTAATTGCCCAGAAGCTGGTTGTCACATAGACTGGGATCCTGCACGAAAACGTGGTATACTGAGGTCTGTGTAGAGAAACACCAAATACTGTTCCGGTCGCGTGACCGAGAATAGACGAAGGGTAGCGCTGCATCAATGAACTCTCCTTTATTCCCTCGATCTCCTAGCGAGATAATAGGCAGCATCATTGGCGATACCGAGCGACAACTGACTGTCAACTCTCTGGTCAGCGCCCTAGGCTCTCAGGGTTTTGGGTTCATGTTTGTCGTGGTGGCTCTTCCTGTGGTGGTACCGCTGCCGCCAGGCGTGGGCCTCATCCCGGCACTCCTCTTACTGGTTTGGTCTCTGCAGCGGTTTTTCGGACAGACATCGCTTTGGCTGCCGCAGTGGTTGGGTCACCGCAGCCTAACGCCGAGTTTGCGGGCGAAAATCGTGCAGCGGGGCTTACCAATTTGTCAGCGTCTCGAAGGTTTGTGCCGCTGCACCAACGAGCTGCCGTTTCTGCGTGAGCAGGAGATCCGGTTCGCTTGCCTTACTGTCGCTGTCATGAGCCTGCTGATCGGTCTTCCAACACCGTTTCTGAACACGATCCCGGCTGTCATCACGATTCTGATCGGCCTGTCCTTACTAAGCGGCAATCGGCGGCTGTTATGGGTTAACATCAGCCTCGGACTCTTGACCACCTTTCTGCTCGGATCCACCTTGTACGTGGGCATTGACATGCTCCTCGTGTAGAGTTGTATGCCTCGTGGTTAACTATACGCAAAGAAGGAGCCTCCTTAAGGAGGCTCCTTCTTTGCGTATAGTTAACC
>SLOG01000335.1 GCA_007132635.1 Limnochordia bacterium | reverse complement strand
TATGTCAACGCCGTATTACGTAATCTGGAGAGACGCCGCAAGACGATTGAGTTCCCGGACTCTGACACACAGCCGGCAGCCCATCTTGCAGCGCGTTTCTCCTACCCGGAATGGTTAACCGAGCGCTGGATCCAGCGCTTTGGTTTTGAAGAAGCTGCCAAGCTCTGTGACGCAGGAAACCAACCAGGGGATCAGTGTATCCGTACCAACACGCTTGTAACGGACACGGAGAGTCTTAGGGACCATCTGGAGTCCCAGGGGTATATGGTCAACAACGGTCTCTATGCTCCGGATGTTCTGTACGTCCGAAGCGAGCGGTTTGTGCTTCACGATCCGTGGTTTGGCGCCGGCGCGTTTTATCTTCAGGACGAAGCGTCGGCTTTGGTGGCCCACGCCGTTGCTCCAAGGCCTTTTGATCTGGTCTATGATCTGTGCAGCGCCCCTGGGGGAAAGACCACACACCTTGCGCAGTTGATGCAGAATAAAGGGCGGATTGTGGCGGGTGACCGCTATTCCCGGCGTTTAAGTATGGTTCGGGAAAATGCAGGGCGATTGGGTGTGTCCATTATTGAGACAGTTGTCTGGGATGCGACACAGCCACTGAATCGAGAACCGGCTGACAGAGTCCTGGTCGATGCGCCTTGTTCTGGCTTTGGAGCCTTGCGCCAGAAGCCCGACATTCGGTGGAACCGCCAGCCAGAGGATGTTCTCCAGCTTGCCGCTGTTCAGGCTGCGCTCCTGGTTAATGCAGCCCGCTGCACGGCCCCAGGGGGTCTATTAGTGTATGCAACCTGCACTACCGAACGAGAGGAGAATGAAGATGTCATTCGGGGGTTTCTGGCCCAGCACCCGCATTACTCTCTCGCTGATCTGCCCCCATGGTTTCCAAAGACTAAGTCCACCAGAGGGACGGTGCAGTTCTTTCCTCACCGCCACGGAATTGATGGTTTTTATATCGCGGTCTTGAAACACTCGCCAGATTCCGGGAGTCAACACTCTCGCCTGTAGATTGTCCAAACGAAAAAGCGGGGTGAAGTACCCCGCTATCAAGCTCGTGACTTACCGAGTTAGTGATTTTGGCATAAAGCCTTTTGGTTCAGCAAATGGGAATGGGACGCGCACGCCGCCATTGTTTCCGCTATAGTAGATGGCACGGACTAGCTCAAGGGCTTTGCGGCCTTCGTGTCCGTCGATTTCCAGGGGTTTGCCAGTGAGAACAGCGTCGTAAAACGCTTCAATTTGGGTCTTGTGGCTGACGCCCCAGTAGGATTTCCCTTGTGCTTCAGCCTCCTGTATCTGCTTGACTACGCGTATATCTTTCCCTTCCACTTCGATGGTAGCGTCGTCTTTTTCGACTCTTGCCCGCCCTTTTTCGCCGTGGATTTCGAGCATTACGTCAGCATCGTAGGTGTAGTAATTCGTAGCATAGATGTTGCCAATAGTTCCATTCTTGAAGTAAACGGTTGCCTCCGCGACATCCTCAACGTCTATCAGCTGGTGGGTGCGGTTGTTTATCGACGCTTCGATCGAGTCGATTCCCCCCACAACCCACTGTAGTAGATCAAGAGTATGGATAGCCTGGTCGATTAGGACGCCGCCACCCTCCTTGTCCCAGGTTCCTTTCCAATCGCTCTTCGAATAATAATCGTCGGGCCGATACCAAGTCACATAGGCGCGAGCCCCTTTCAGCGTGCCCAGTTCCCCTGATTCCACCACTTCTTTCATGGCTTGGCTGGACGGATTGTATCGGTTTTGGAAAATCACACCTAAGTATCGGTTGTTGGTTTTTGCACAGGCGATCATGTCGTCGGCATCGGCCAAACTAATGGCCATGGGTTTCTCTGTCAGAACATGAATACCTTTCTTTAGAGCAGCTCGTGCTATCTCGGCGTGAGTATGATGGGGAGTACAGATGTGGATGGCGTCCAAGTCAAGTTCGAGGACGTCGCGATAGTCAACGAAGTGCGGAACACTGTACTTCTTCCCAGCGGCCTCGGCTCGGTCGGGTTTTACATCACAGGCGGCCCTAAGAACAGCTTTGTCAGATTGGACGGTGGCAGCGAAGTGCACTTTGGAGACATTTCCGCAGCCGATGATCGCCACGTTCAGTTTCTTCACTACAGCAAACTCCCTTTCGTTGTTTCAGGTTTAGTGGATTCTGGATTCTGGTCAAGCATTCTGCCACTAATTCGCTTTTCATTGACAAACTCCTTCTCCCTGTGTATACTTAAAAACGAAAACGGGAGAACTTGCGGGGCGTGGCTCAGTTTGGTAGAGCGTCGCGTTCGGGACGCGAAGGTCGCACGTTCAAATCGTGTCGCCCCGACCAGAAAAAACAACCGGATGATTCTTCATCCGGTTTTTTCCGTTTGATAAGCGGACCTGAGAGTCCGCCGCTCACTTTCTGAAACTAAATACGCAAAGGGGCCGAGTGGCTTGAACCGTTCACAAGGATTTCTGGCAGGCTGTAAACTCAAAGAACTGGAGGATATCCTGGTCGTTCAAGGGCTGCCGCGCTATCGAGCGCGGCAGATCTTCACATGGGTCCATAGACATTGTGCGCTCGAGATCTCCGACATGATCAACCTGCCAAGAACCGTTCGAGAGAGTCTTGAGAGTCAATGGATCATCCACGGTCTCTGCGAAGTCGAACGGCAGGTGTCTCAAGATGGTACCGAAAAATTCTTACTGCGGCTTGTCGACAATCAGTCGGTTGAAACCGTTTACATTCCGGAATCAGATCGGGCAGCAGTGTGCGTGTCGAGCCAGGTGGGATGTGCCCTGGGCTGCAGTTTCTGCGCGACCGCTTGCAGTGGGCTGATCCGGAATTTGCGGGCCGGGGAGATCGTAGGGCAGGTGTTGTGGATTAACCGTTTTCATCCGGTTTCTAATGTGGTCTTTATGGGCATGGGTGAACCTTTGGCTAATCTTTCGGAAGTGCTGCGGGCTGTGGAGATTCTGAATTCTCCCGCGGGTATGGGAATTGGCATGCGCCGTATTACGCTGTCGACTTGCGGCTTAGTACCCGAAATACGTCGACTGGCTGATCTGGGTTTGCAGGTCGGCCTAGCCGTGTCCCTGCACGCAGCTGACGATGAGAAACGGTCGCAGCTTATGCCGATTAACCGCCGTTACCCCTTGGCATCGCTTGTCGAGGTCTGCAGCCACTATGTGGCTGCGACAGGGCGCCGCATCACCTTTGAATATGCTCTGATAGCAGGTTTTAATGACTCTGAAGGGGATGCAGAGGCCCTTGGTCAACTGTTGCGCGGCTTCAACTGCTATGTCAATGTGATCCCGGTGAACCCTGCGGTTTCGGGTTTTCCCAGGCCTGTCGATGCGGCGGTGTCTCTTTTTGTTGAGAAACTCTTCGAGCGCGGACTCAATGCAGCGGTAAGGCGTGAACGTGGTTCGGACATCGATGCTGCCTGCGGCCAATTGCGGCACCGCTCTCTCGAAAAGTCCTGATCAAACTTGAAAGAGGAATTGGACGGGGTCAGGTGGAAATCCTTGTAATGGAAGATGAGGGTTGAGGGGTGATGGGATGCGAGTTGGAGCTGCCACTGATGTAGGCCAAGTGCGAAGCCAAAACGAGGACAGGTATTGGTACAGCGACAGGGTGTTTGTGGTTTGCGACGGCATGGGTGGACATCAGGCAGGCGAGGTTGCTTCGGGGTTGGCTGTGGAAACCATCAGGGGTTTCGCGTTTCCGCTCGAGGACCCTGCAGCGGAGGTTGCCGCAGCTATCGAGACAGCACATACCAGGATCTGTGAGGCGGCAGCGGCGAAGCCTGAATACTCTGGTATGGGTACAACTCTAACAATGGGTTTGGCTCACGGCGGGGAATCCGGGTTTGCGGTGACCATAGGTCATGTCGGAGATAGTCGGGCTTATCTATATCGAGATAGCCAGCTGAGAAGGCTGACCATTGATCATTCGGTAGCGGCAGAGTTGGCTCGAAAAGGGACATTGTCTGGTCCAGAGGCGGAAACCCATCCGAGTCGTCACATGCTGACGCAGGCGTTAGGCGTCGGCGCAGTAAGTGTTTTGGTTGAGACCCATGTTGTCGAGTCTGATGATGTCCTTCTGTTTTGCTCTGATGGCCTGACCGATGTCGTGACTGATGCACAGATAGGCACTGTCCTGGAAGAGCTCCGTCCTCAGGAGGCAGCAGACGAGCTTTTGGCGCTGGCCAATGCTGGGGGAGGTCCGGACAACATCACCGTACTCGTTGTAGCGGTCTAAGAAGGCGTTGTTCTTTTCCGCCACACGGAACAGGCGGGAAAATCAAAAACCTTCCGTACCAGGAAGTTGGAAGTTGATCACATGACGAATCGAACTGTGGGTTTCGGGAAGAAAGGTGACAGGCATGGTTGGGGAACTGCTTGCCAATCGATATGAGCTGCTGGCAAAAGTAGGCGACGGGGGCATGGCCCAGGTCTTTCGGGCAAGGGACAAGATCTTGAACCGTGTGGTTGCCGTAAAGATTTTGCGATCTCAGTTCGCCAACGACGATGAATTTCTGGAACGATTTCGCAGAGAAGCTCAGGCTGCGGCTAGCCTGGCCCATCCGAATGTCGTCAACATCTATGATGTTGGAGATGTCGGCGACACGCATTTTATTGTGATGGAGTTTGTCGAAGGGCGCCCGCTTAACGAGATAATCCAGGTTGAAGGAGCTCTATCTGAGAAACGAGCGGTTTACATCGCCTATCAGATCGCCCAGGCGCTGGCCCATGCCCATGATCATTGGATCATCCATAGGGATATTAAGCCTCATAACATAATAGTGACCGATGATGAACGGGTCAAGGTGACGGATTTCGGGATCGCTAGGGCGATGTCCTCGACCAACTTGACGCAAACGGGAGTCGTCTTGGGATCGGTCCACTATTTTTCACCCGAACAGGCACGCGGAGTCAATGTTGGAGCACCGTCGGACTTATATTCTTTGGGTATTGTCTTGTATGAAATGGTCATCGGTCACGTTCCTTTCCGGGGTGATACGGCGATAGCGGTGGCACTGCAGCAGATTCAAGAACCACCGCCTGCCCCCTCGAGGTTTAACGAAGGGATCAGTTCAGAGTTGGAGACTGTTCTGCTGCGTTTATTGGCCAAGGATTTGGACACCCGCTACACGAGTGCCGGTCAGGTTCTTCGTGATCTGCAGTCACTTCACTCCGGAACAACACTCGAGGATAGCCGCACAGACCTGGCGGCCACGCGCCGGATGGGCAGTGCCGAATCGTTAAACGAGCAGCGAGAGGTGGATGATGTCTTGCCTTCAAAGCGAAAAGACCGCCGGAAAAAACGCAAAAACCGACTCATTCCGCTGCTGTTTCTGGTACTCTTGCTTGTAGGCACAGGCTATGCGGCTCAACGAGTTGTGACGTCGGTTCTTTTTCGGCCAGAAGTTGTTGTGCCTAGTATCGTCGGTCTGAGTCGTGAGGAAGCCGAAACTCGGCTCCAGGAGTTCAATTTGGATTTGAGCATCGATCGAGAAGTCTTTGACAATGAGATCCCTGCTGACCACGTGATCAGTCAGGAACCTGCTGCTCAGCGGCGTGTCGTGCAAGGCCGCACAATACATGTGCGGTTGAGCCGTGGTGCGGAGTACGTGGACATGCCAAGTGTAGAAGGACTCTCCCTGCGCGAAGCACGACTAAATCTGACGCAGGCAGGCTTCATCCTCGGGCAGGAAACGGCAGCACATGATCCCGAGGCAGCTCTAAATGTTGTTCTATCTCAAAGACCAGTGCCTGGGCAGCGCGTCCAGAAGGGGACAGCGGTTGATCTTGTGGTGTCGAAGGGTGAAGAGGAGCAGGTCCTTGTTACGGTGCCAGACCTGCGGGGGTTGGCTTTTGCAGCGGCCCAATCTCGCCTGAACAGCCTGGGCTTAGTGCTTGGAAACGCCTGGCCGGAGTACAGCACTTCGGTTCCGGAGAATCAGATTATCGAGCAGAATCCGTCTCCCGGTGTTAGTGTCGACCAGGGTTGGACAGTAGACTTCGTCTATTCGCAGGGTCCCCCGGCGCCTGCTGACGAACCGGAACTCGATATTGCAGAAGAGGCTGTACCCGAGTCTCGACCGGTTGAGGGCCAGTGGCACACCGCAGATGTTCGAGTTTCGGTGCCGGAAGGACCAGAGCAGGAAGTGGTCATTCTGGTTGTGGATGACTTTGGTGCCCGCGAAGTGTACCGCGATTCACGATCTGGCGGAACTACGGTGAGCGAGACGGTCCAGGGGCGTGGTGAAAAATCAAAGATCCAAGTGTATATTGGCGGAAGGATGTTTCTTGATGAGTATTTTGAGGATCTGAATTGATGTCAGTTGAGGGCATGATCGTGAGCGGAGTCGGAGGCTTCTACGATGTGTTGGTTGAAGGCAAGACGGTTTGCTGTAGGCTGCGGGGGCGTTTTCGTCAGAAAGAAAACCCAGTGTTGGTTGGCGACCGCGTGCGGTTTACCTGGGAAGATGATTCAATGGGGATCATCGAGGAGATACACCCTCGAACCTCGCAGTTGGCTCGCCCGCCAATAGCCAATGTGGACATGGCGTTGATCGTGATGGCTGCCGCCGCGCCTTCCCCGGATCTTCTGATGCTGGATAGAATCTCCATACATGCCCTTAATCAGGGGTTGATGGTGGCAGTGTGCATCAATAAGTCGGATCTTGACCCGGTCCATGCTCAACAGACGGCTGCCATCTATGCGTCGTTATTTCCGACAGTTGTGGTTAGTGTTCAAGACCGACTAGGCCTTGAAACCTTGCGGACCATAGTGCGTGATCGATTGGTTACTCTGGCAGGTCCTTCCGGCGTGGGAAAGTCGTCGCTTTTGAATGCTCTGCATCCGGGCCTGAGTCTCGCAACCGATCAACTGAGCCGTAAGTCACAGCGGGGGCGGCACACAACGCGTACGGTTACCCTTTTTCCCATAGCCGGTGGTTTGGTAGCAGATACGCCCGGGTTTTCGCGGCTTGAGATGCCTCCTGCAATGGATCCCACTGAACTGACCGATTGCTTCCCAGAATTCACTGCGTTAGCAAAGGCATGTCGATTCTCCGGCTGCCTTCACCATAAAGAACCAAACTGCGCTGTCAAAGACGCTGTGGCTACTGGGTGCGTTCATCGGCAAAGATACAAACACTATTTGGTGTTTCTAAGTGAACTCTTGGAGAAGTGTTTTCATTGACGGACTGATAAGCTAGGAAGGCGTTGATTTTCTCCGTTTTACTACGGACGAGGGCATCACGGCCGGAATGAAGCAGGCTAAAATCAACGCCCGACCCATATCTCTAGGATTTGGAGGCGATAACATTGGATGCAGAACGGTTGAGTATTTGCCCGTCGATATTGGCAGCTGATTTTCTTCATCTTGAGAGAGAATTGGCTCGAGTCAAGAACGCCGACATGATCCATTTTGATGTCATGGACGGGCACTTTGTCCCGAATATAAGTTTCGGGCCGATGATTGCGGAGCAGGTGAAGGCCACATCGCAGGTTCCTTTGGACGTCCATCTGATGGTTTCAAAACCGGAGGATTTTATCCCGGAATTCGCCAAGCTGGCACCCCTGTATATTACTGTTCACTATGAAACATGCATGCATCTCCAGCGGACGCTATCCATGATTCGAGACTTCGGTGTGAAACCGGGGCTTTCGTTAAACCCGCATACGCCCATACAGGTTATCGAGCATGTGGTTCCGGACATTGAGCTTCTCCTTATCATGACCGTAAACCCCGGGTATGGGGGTCAGGCTTTTATACCGCAGATGATGGAGAAAATCCGATTGGCAAGCCGTCGGCTGGAAGGCACCTCGGTCGTAATTCAGGTGGATGGTGGCATTTCGCTGGAGAACACGCCCCGTGTCGTTGAAGCTGGAGCTAGGGCCGTTGTGGCAGGCTCGGCCATCTTTGGTTCGGATGATGCTGAAGCTTACATCGAAACTATGCGAGCAGCCGGGCTTAAGGCCAGTACGCAGCTCATCTGACGGAGCAAGCGCTGCGGAGACTAGGATGACACTAAGTCCCCGCTTTTAGGCAAAAAAATCTGAAATAAAAAATTATCGTATTGGGGTTGACGAATATGGTTTAGAGTGTTAAAATAAACCCAGAGTTAAGAGTTAAGTTTGTTGAGAGGCCATTTAAGGCGCAGGAGGTGATGGCATTAAAGCCGAAGTCGGACATGGGTCCATAGGATAAACGAGTTACGGTCACTACATAAAAAAACGCTCCCCTTGGGCAGGCATCTATGGAGCAAACAGTGTGGATTCATCAAGCGGCGGCCTCTCAGCAAAAATGAACCATACACTGCACACCGTGGTCGAGGGAATGCTGGAAGGACAGGGAACGAGAGTCGGTTGGAGCAAGGCGTAAAAAAACCAAATCAATCTTCCTTGGGTGTCGATGAGGGTACAGAAACATCACAAAACAAAAACCGAAGTCTAACACCTTGTTCGTTCAGCTTCCCTTCTGCGGCAGAAGGGATTTATTCTTTTGCGGAGAATACAAACGATAACCTTATACACTGCCGCTAGGGGTGCTGGTTTTCAGCTGAGATAGACCGTGAGTCTAACCCTTAGAACCTGTTTGGATAATTCCAACGTAGGGAAGCGGGTAGTTCTTGCTATAGACTGCAGGCTGCCGGTGCCTGCAGTTTTTCTTTTCAGTATTTCTCGGCAGGTGGTAAGGAATATGTGTCGAAAAGAGGTATTCAAATGCAGAACATTAAGGTTCAGACTCTTGTTGAGGTCTCGTTAGCTGCCGCAGTTGCTTGGATTTTGTCTCAGTTCGCGGTCCGGTGGCTGCCCCAAGGTGGCTCGGTGTCATTGGGCATGGTGCCGATATTCGTTATCGCTCTGAGACGGGGTCCCAGAGCAGGTATGGCGGCTGGTGGTTTATTGGGTCTGCTAAAACTCTTATTCGGTGGGTATGTACTGCACCTTCTGCAGGTCGTATTCGACTATCCGCTGCCGTTTGCTCTGTTGGGTCTGGCGGGGTTCTTCCCGGCGCGCCCGCTTTTAGGCGTGTTTATCGGCAGTTGTGGGCGGTTTTTGAGCCATGTTATCGCGGGAGTTGCCTTTTGGGGCGCTTATGCTCCCGAGGGGGTCAATCCTTGGGTTTACTCCGTCTTGTACAACGGATCCTATATGGTGTTCGAGCTGCTTCTATCATTGGTGATCATCCGGGTTCTTCTGAGTCGAAAGGAGCTTTTTGATGCAGAATCTTTGGGATGATGCGCTGATCTTGACAAATGGGGACGACATTCCGGCGGTCTGTCCTCCAAGAGGCGAACGCACGCTCATTGTCTGCGCAGACGGCGCTGTGCGC
>SLOG01000177.1 GCA_007132635.1 Limnochordia bacterium | reverse complement strand
TGCTGCAGAAGCCATGGGTGCGGATGTGGGGCCGCATCACCCGGCTCGAAATGCAGCTGCTGGCCAAACAGTTCTGGGCGGTGCGGCACTTTTGGCAGGACCCGCATAAGCTGTTCCTGCCAAACATCCACCGCATCAGGACTAGGAAACAACGTTAAGACATGGACTTCTTCTCGAGTCTGCACTTCAATCCCTGCTAAGACTTTCACAGACAAACCTTCTGCTGCGTCGGCCACAGCGCGGCAGTTAAGTGCAGAGTTGTGATCCGTAATGGCCAATAGGTGGATGCCCTCCAAAACCGCCATTTGGACGATGTGCCGAGGCATCATATCATCGCTGGCACAGGCGGACAGGGCTGTATGCACATGCAGGTCTATCCGGAAAAACTCCATCACGTATCCCGCTTGACCCGACCCATCACGCCCAAAGCATAGAGTTTCCCAACTGTGTTAAAGGCGTCGCCTGTCGTGCCGTACACCGCCACTCCCTGCTCGCGCGCCTTGCTAATGACCGCTGCCTCCGGTTGGACTCCGTTAACAATGATAATGCCAGCCAGGTCTGCCAACGCTGCCACTGCCACGATGTTCTGGTGGGACTGCACAGTGACCCATACGCTGCCCGCCTCCGCCCGCCCCATGACATCACTCAACAAGTCCGACACGTAACCACCCTGTACAACAATATCCTCTTGAGCTGGCACGATAGTCGACAGACCCAAGTCACGGATGACATCAGTTATGGTCATCATTGCTGCCCTCCTTGGGTTCCCGTGTTTTCTCGTCTTCCTGTTTCGCCAAAGTTGGAGGAACCTGTTTTACCAAATCCCACAACTCCTCGGAAAGATGCTGAAGAGACTCGCGCAAGCGAAAAATACAGTCATTCTCCGATGCCAAACCACGGGCGATATCCTCTGCCAACGATTGGCAAGTCGGCGAACCGCACGAGCCGCAGTCCAAGCCAGGAAGTTTCTCCGCGATCATCTCCTGCTGTTGAATAAGCACAAGCGCACGGGAAATATCTTCATCCATAGACAAAACAGAGCGAGGCTGTAAAGGGTTCTCCCAATGAAATCGGTGTCCCCGGTACTGCCGCATGAACTCCTCGTAATCGATTGACGGAGCCTTGGGAAGCTGCGAGCAGAGAGTATCAAGATACGCCTTAGCCACAAACCCATTCTGCACCGTAAGAGGCCCTCCTACACAGCCTCCCGGACAGGCCTGCATCTCGATAAAATCAACGTCGTTCAGCCGGCCCATGTCCAACTCCTCAAGAACGTTCAGTACGTTATAAATGCCATCAACTGACAGGTGCATGCCCGGGAGCTTCTGCAGCTCGCCCCCTCGGCTGCCCCAAGCCATTCCGAGCTGGCTGGCCTGCATTCCGAGCTCGTCACCCACGCGCACAGCATCCTTAGACAGAGCATTCAACACCAGACCGTAAACCTGGCGCATACCGAGTACTCCGTCGACAGCGGACTTCTCCCTAGCAAATGGCTGTTTAACAACCGACGACTTCGCCGGGCAGGGAGAGATAAACACCGCGCCTACGTCACCGTCAGGATATCCCTTCTTGCGCAGAGCTTCTTTGGCCATTGTAGCTGCAATCTCCATAGGAGACTCGATAGGAACAATATTTTCGATGAGTTCCTCATACCGTATCTGGATCAAACGGACAACAGTCGGACAGGCTGACGAAATAAGAGGTCTTCGCGAATGCTGTTTCAGATACTCGTGGACGGCCAGACTGACATACTCGGCGCCCCGGCCTACATGGGCAATGGACGAAAAACCGCTGAGTTTGAGTGCTGCATGAATCTGCTCGACGCTGTTCTGAGGAAACTGCCCAAAAAAGGATGGCGCCAGAAGGGCAATGCGGTAGCGAAACCGGTTGAGAATATTGATCTCGTCCAGAAACGACTGCTTGGCATGGTTAGGACAGTGGCGGATGCATTCACCGCAGTCAATGCACAGCTCATCCCGAATACGAGCCTTACCCTGATAGACACGGATGGCTTCGGTGGGGCAGTGTTTGATACAGTTTGTACAGCCTTTACACTCTTCCTCGATCAGCCGTACTGAATGGAACGAAAGAGACATGGCCTACTCCTTTCCGGCTACTGCTGCATGGCAATGGATGCCGTCAGCTCCGTCCCGGTGCCTACCTCCGAATGGATAGAAAACCCATCAGCATTCCGTTTCATATTGGGCAAGCCCATTCCAGCTCCGAATCCCAATTCACGAATCTCATCTGAGGCCGTGGACCAACCTTCCTGCATGGCTAAGTCAATATTTGGTATCCCGGGACCGGTATCAACAGCCTGGATGACCACTCTCTCCGGAGTGATCTCTAGTGTAAGTTCACCACCGACTGAATGGATCACCAGGTTCATCTCCGCCTCATAGGCGATGACCGCAGCCCGTCGAGTAACACCACTGGGCAGACCAGCTTGTTTCATCAGTCGCTTGATCTTGCTGGCTGCATCGCCGGCGCGCCGAAAATCCTGTGCTGGGATGGGAAAGGAAAAACGAAATTCAGGCTCCACGTTCTTCCCCTCCGTCGCTGTACTCCGAACAGCCCGCCAAACCTTGAGCATATAGACGGCCGCAAGCTTCATAAAGCGGTAGTCGAGTACACATGACCGGAACTAAGGACTCTTCAGCAAACTCCAATACGTCGCGGGAAGGTCGTTTGCCTCGCACAAAGACAACCGCCGTCAAGTCTAACAGACTCGCTGTTCGTACCATATGGAGAGTCGGCAGTCCTGTAAGCAAAACTGTCTGCGTCTTGGTGAACCGCAAAACATCACTGATTAGATCGCTTCCACAGGCACTAATCGCTTCTTCGTCCGGATCAAAACCCACCAGTACATCAGCCTCAAGTATAGTTCGTACTTCGCAGAGTCTCACTCGCGCGTGCGAAGGACTAGGCCCCGCACTCCCCCCCTTTGGTGATTTTTACGCCAACACTTATTGTGAAAAAAGACACCCGTTCTATCCATTATCTCAGTTATGGCTCCCAAAAGTCAATAGTGCCAGGCCGCGCATGCAGGATATCGCAAACTGTTTACGAATACTTATTACCGTGTTCAAAGCTACCCCCTCTGGAAAGGAGACACATCCACATTGAGCAAACCAATAGCCACCCCACTTCGACTACGAACCATGAGCCGCGATCTGTTAATCTTCGCTCTCGCCGTCGCCGGCCTTGGCATCGCGACGGGAATTCATGAAACATCATTCAACAATTACCTTAGTGATGTCTTTTCCATGGGCACGAGTGCCCGCGGCTTTCTCGAGTTCCCCCGTGAGCTTCCAGGGCTTCTGGCCGTCTTCTTCGCCGGTGCTCTAATCAGCCTGGGCCTCATTCGTGTAGCTGCCTTGTCTCTCGCCCTCTTGGGATTGGGGCTCTTCGGCTTGGGTTTTTTGTCTACCTCGGTCCCAACGATGGTCGTTTGGCTTATCATCTGGAGCATTGGCAACCACCTGTTCATGCCTCTGGAAGGCTCCATTGCTGTGAGCCTAGCCAAGGAAAACTCCATCGGCGAAGTGCTGGGCAAGTTAGGTTCCATTCGCCTTGCTACCACTATTCTCGGCGCGGGCATCATCTGGTTGGGATTCGGCAACTTCCTACAGGAAAACCTGTCTTATCGACACACGTATTTGGCGGCCGCTGTTATCGCTATCGGTTCGGTTATCGCGCTCATGCACATTCGGCCACTCCCAACTAAGGGAAAGCAGACCAAGCTCGTGTGGCGCAAGGACTATAAAATCTACTATTGGCTCAGTCTACTGTGGGGAGTCCGAAAACAAATATTTATCACGTTTGCGCCCTGGCTCCTCGTCCAGTCGTTCGACCAGCCTGCATCGATCATCGCCCAGCTTTGGATTGTCACAAGCATTATCGGTGTGTTTTTCCGGCCATTTCTTGGCAAACTGTCCGATACGTTTGGTGAACGTGCCTTACTACTCGGCGAGATTCCGATAACCATTGGCCTCTTTTTGGGTTACGCCTTTTCCCCATTCTTCGAGTACGGTGTTTACATTGTCTTTGTCTGTTTCGTCATCGACTCGCAGCTGTCGGCCTTGACGATGGTTCGCACGAGTTATGTGAGCAAAATCCTAGAAAACGAGAATGATTTAGCGCCGACGCTCGCTATGGGTGTCAGCCTTGACCACGTCAGCGCCATGATTATGCCTATCTTCGGAGGATTCCTGTGGGCGACTTTTGGCTCACCCACTCTGTTTCTCTCGGCCATCGTATTTATTCTCATTAACGGCTTCTTCGCCAATCAAGCGGTGGTCCCCAAGGATGTGGAATCTGCGGCAGCTTAAGACAGATCCTCCAACAGAGCCGCGGCTTCCCTGTCACTGGCTGCTTGTGTGATGATCAACACACCTGTGGTGCCAAAACGTTTTACAAAGTCCCTAACTCGAGACAGCGGCATGTGTGCATGAATGCATCGGCCACTGTCCAGTGTTTGGCGGTAGATGTCATCCCATACAGGATCTCCGCCATCGGGCTCACCGGCGCCTGGCGTCCACTGAATGCAGTCAAGGCCATCGATCCTCAGAAGCGACGGCAGGTGCTGAACAGCGCTGCGCCCGTCCAGATGATAGATGGAAGAGTCCAAAAACCTGCACTGCTCCTGCAAATAGGGAAACACAAATTCATCAAACATGGACGGAGACAGCATGGCCGAGATATCACACTGCACCTTAGCGGTCCGCCCCGGACCCCAAATAGAAAAAGCGGCAAACGCACTCCAACCCTTGTCATCTTGAGCAACCTCATAGTGGCGATCGAAAGCTTCTTCCCACAAGGGAAGCAGTGCACTCTGCAATCGGTGAATGTCGTGCGGGGCATCGTGAAGAGCAAAGAGCACAGTCTCTGTCCCGAAGACTGCTGCCAAAGTATCGAGGTTCTCGACCAGATCCGGGATCGCCACCAACCAGCGCCCTTTAGCCTCTTTCACAGACTTCTCTGCCATGGTCAGACTCCACTGCCACCATCGAGACTGTTGGTTAAGAGCCAAGGAGGTGGACGTCATAGGCTCTGAGACTGGTTTGTACCAAACAGTATCCGGAAAAAACTGAGGACAGGCCCCTAAGAACGCTCCGAAACTTCCCGGACCAAGGTCTGGCCACATGTACGGAAATGCCTCAGCCCAGTAATGGGTTTCCATAAAACGCCGTTCGACGCCGCTTAAAATATAGGCTTGGTCAAGCCATCGCGACTCGATGTCCAATTGCGGCCTAGCAGCAGGACCCCTTGTGGGACTCGTAAGAACCAACAGCGGCCGAGGCAGCTTCTCGCGGCGCCACCACTTGCCAAACACTTCTCGCACGGCTTCCCAATCATGGTTCATCTCCACCACCAATTCCCTCCCAGACATTCACTGTATTGTTAAGTTCCGTTCGCTCAATCGCAGGGGAACCCTGCCGAACCAAAGAAAAAAGGCAACCACCTTTTGGTGACTGCCGAAAATCTGCGCTGTAGGGCTGCATAAACTACTGAGCACTAAGGACGAAGACTCGTGTAAGTTACAACGCAAACGGAAAAGCGAATGGGGTGAGTAACCGGATTTGAACCGGCGGCCTCCAGGGCCACAACCTGGCGCTCTAACCTACTGAGCTATACCCACCACAGAAATGCCGTTTTGGCGCGCCTGGCAGGAATCGAACCTGCGGCACTCGGATTAGAAGTCCGATGCTCTATCCCCTGAGCTACAGGCGCCTGGGATGTACTGGAGCGGGTGATGAGAATCGAACTCACATAGCCGGCTTGGAAGGCCGGTGCTCTACCATTGAGCTACACCCGCTCAGGAAAACGGTGCTTTGGTCGGGGCGAGAGGATTTGAACCTCCGACCTCCTGCTCCCAAGGCAGGCGCGCTAGCCAAACTGCGCTACGCCCCGCTACAAGTACCTTTGCCACCTGCGGACTGACAAGATATATAATACCACAGGGCCCTATCAGTGTCAACTCCGCGAAACACCCTATTCGTCGCCTTCCAAATACCTTCGAACCTTGAGAAGCGCTTGACCGCGGTGACTGATTCGGTTCTTTTCCTCCATGGAAAGCTCAGCGAATGTTTTGTCGTATCCATTAGGGATAAAGAGCGGATCATAACCAAACCCAGACGGCCCGCGCCGTCCAAACAGGATGCGACCGCTCACTTCGCCCTGCCAAAGACGTAGGTTTCCTAACGGATCCGCCAAAGCGGCTACGCAGACAAATCGTGCTGACCGTTTTTCATCGGGCACTCCAGCAAGCATATCCAGCAGTTTCTCGTTGTTGCGCTCATCGTCAGCCGGTTCGCCAGCAAACCGTGCCGACAGGACACCCGGCTGACCTCCTAACGCGTCAACAACGAGCCCTGAATCGTCCGCCAAAGCCCGAAGACCCACGGCCCTTGAAATTTCCAGTGCTTTTTTCCCAGCATTCGCCTCGAACGTCTTTCCATCTTCATCCACGTCCAAATCCGTCAACTCTCTCGCCGATAGCACTGCAAAGGGCAGACCTGTTAGAAGTACGCGAATCTCCCGCACCTTGTTTTCGTTTCGCGACGCGATTACGAGTCTTTCAGTCACGGCCACTTCCCCACCGTTCAGCAAGATGCGCTGTGACTGTGCGCCTCTGCAGCCTGACCAGTTCGAGAATACCTTTTTCGGCATAGTCCATCATCTGATTCATCTGTGTCCTAGTAAAAGGCTTTTCTTCGGCCGTCCCCTGCACCTCCACCAATTGACCGTTTCCGGTCATCACCACATTGAGGTCCACTTGAGCTGCCGAATCTTCCTCGTAACAGAGATCCAAAACAATCTCGCCGTTCACGATCCCGACGCTTACTGCCGCCAGGTAATCATTCAATGGAAGCGATTCCCAACGCTGCTGCGTCTGCAGTTTCGTCAACGCATCAACCAAAGCGATAAAAGCACCGGTGATGGCCGTGGTCCGAGTCCCCCCATCAGCCTGGATCACATCGCAGTCGATCCAGATCGTCCGTTCGCCTAGAGCCTTCAAATCCACAACAGATCGGAGCGCACGCCCGACAAGACGCTGAATCTCGTGAGTTCGTCCTCCCAGTCTGCCGCGAGAAGACTCGCGGATATTGCGCGTCTCGGTCGAACGCGGCAGCATGGAATACTCTGCCGTGATCCAGCCAGTCCCTTGCCCACGCAGAAACGGTGGGACCTTATCCTCAACACTGGCAGTGCAGATCACTTTTGTGTCGCCCACGGATATGAGCACCGAGCCCTCAGCGTGTTTTATGAAATTCTTGTCGACAATAACATTGCGCAGCTCATCGCTGCGGCGTCCATCTGGTCTACTCACTAGCTGTCCTCCCCGAAGTATATATGCTGCCGCCTTGACTATCGATGGCTACCACCGCCGGAAACTCGCGGACCTCGAAACGGTAAATAGCCTCCGGACCAAGGTCAGCGTAGGCAACCACCTCAGCTTTGTGAATCCGAGACGCCAAAAGCGCGCCCGCTCCACCAAGGGCCGCCAGATACACAGCCCCGTAAGCCCTAACTGCTTCTTTCACCAAGAAACTGCGATCCCCTTTTCCGATCATCCCTTTTAGACCGCTTTCGAGAAGGGGGATCGTCATCTCGTCCATACGACTGGCCGTAGTTGGCCCTGCCGAACCAATAACACAACCTGGCGGAGCTGGGCATGGCCCGACATAATACAGTACTGCACCCACCACTGGAAATGGCAGTGCTTCACCCCGTTTCAAGGTCTCCATCAAGCGCTGATGCGCAGCATCCCGCGCGGAGTAGAGTACACCCGTCAAAAGCACCTCGTCGCCGACAACGAGGTGAGAAGTGTCTTTGAGAGGCGGCGTTAACACATGCTTTGCCATCCATAATCCTCCTTAACTCAGTTGGCCAAGACAAGCTCCCGAAATGTATCCCCTCGCACCTCGAAATTGGGGAACATGTCAAAACTAGCGCATGCCGGCGAGAACAGAACAACCATGTTCTGAAGTGCGATGCGTTTTGCAGCAGAAACTGCTTCCGCAAGATCGTCCACCCGATGGATCCCCGGCTTTGGGCTCCCATGGGCAGCCCGCCTGACCGCTTCTTCAATCTTCTCGGCAGCTGCTCCCAAAAGGATGACGTGGTCTGTTTGACGATTAACAATAACCCCGAACTCCTCAAACGACAACTGCTTGTCGTAGCCTCCGGCAATGAGGATTACGGGGCGTTCGAAAGCTCGAATGCCGGCAGCAGCGCGTGCGGGACTAGTGGCAATCGAATCATTGTAATAGTCAACTCCCTCGCGATTCGCTATCCACTCGAGGCGGTGTTTAACACCGCAGAACTCTCGGATGGTCTTGGCGATGGCATCAAAATGGGCCCCTCCTCGATAGGCGAAGAGCGCTGCTGCCAGAATATTTTCGACATTATGGTCACCCAACAACTTTGTCTTTTCGCGCGATCCAATGACCTGAGCCGCTCCGCTTGTATCCACCAGCACAAACTCTCGGCCAGACAGAAAAGCGCCATCGTCCACCGGATGTTGTGTGCTGAACACACTTACCCGCGACGGACACTCGTATGTCATCGCTCGCGTGACAGCATCATCAGCGTTAAACACAGCGAACCCATCCTGACTCTGAAAACGGTAGATCCGTTTCTTCGCGTCTATGTAACGCTTCATAGTGCCATGGATATCAAGATGATTCTCACTGATATTTGTAACCAATGCCCCCCAAGGGCTCTGCGTCAGGTGCTCCAGTTGGAAACTTGACAGTTCCAGTAACACACGGGCGGCCGACGGAATCTGTTCAATCTCCTCGATGAGCGGGCTTCCGATGTTACCGCCGACGTGCGTCTCTATGCCAGAGGTCCGGAGCATCTCCGCTGACAAGCACGTAGTTGTTGTTTTCCCGCTGCTCCCAGTTATGCCCAACACCGGAGCTCGGGCCAACTCCAACACCAAGGCGATTTCACTCAAAACGAGCACTCGTCCCTGCAGCACCTCCAACGCTGGAAGGGTTTTCGGTACGCCCGGAGATAGAAACACCGCATCGTAGTCCAAAAGACCATCCAAGTAACCAGAGCCCAACTGCCAATCCAAGCGAAGGTCGGCAAAGGCTTCTCGCTCCCCTGCCAGTTGGTCCGGCGTCTTCCGATCTCGCACCGAAATCCTAGCTCCCTGCTTGGCCAGATACCGGATAAGAGCTGTGTTTGTAACTCCAAGGCCAACGACCGCTGTTCGCTTGCCCACCCATTGTCCCATTCAATACCACCTGCCCCATCCTTCCGACGCTTGGGTAATTCTGCCTACAGAGCGCGATATGCCCGTACAGTCTGGTCCTGACGAACCAACGCTATACTGGTTCCTAAAAGTAATTGTGCGCGCGTCTGAAACTTTTCGGGACTGCCGCTGACCCAAAACTCGTCATGCATAACACGGCGCTGGGATCCCATCGCAGACCCCCTCCCGATTAGTTCCAATACGCGGCGTGCT